>JBBRUN010000432.1:0-4991 GCA_038247765.1 Gemmatales bacterium
CATTCTGGGGTTGCGCGGCGCTCCACCCCGGGCTCCCATGGTTTGTCCCTTTGGTACAAAAAACAAAAACGTACCGCGCGGCCGTTGGCACCCGGACGGGTTCGGCCTCCCTCGTCCCAAGGGGACGCCCGACGGTAGCCAGGGGTGGAGCGCAGCGCAACCCCTGAATGGGGATGAGGGAGGCCGAACCGTTCCGGTTGCCAAGTGCCCATGCGGGGCGAGGCCGGTTGGGGATGGAAACGGCCCTGAAATGACAAACGCGGCGGGAAGCCAATGCTTCCCGCCGCGTTTCGGAAATGACCCCACGGAGATTCGACGAAAACCCGCAATCTCCTACCAATTCTAGCACTTCGGCCGTTCTTGAATTCAAAGGCGACGCAGATTCCGGCGCAGTTGCCAATCAGCCCGCTGAAAACGCTACAAATCTGGATGTTCTGGCCGCATTCGTAGCCGTGCTTTCCCCCGAGCAAAGGGCGGCTTTGGCGAAGCTACTTGGAAAGTAGTTTGGCAGTCGCTTTACCGGAGGAAATATGCCCACCATCGCAACCATCCCACCCGAGCGATAGAACTCACGACCACTTAGCCCCCACGAACTTCTCGTGCGTGAGGGTAATGAGAACAAGGATCGCATCAAGATGCTCCCCGAATCGCGAGCCGGACCAGCATTGCCACCGCTTTATCACGAAGACCTAAGCAGGTCTCGGCCAAATCCGTTTTGCTAGTTCGAAAAGCTTCAGGCTCCTGGCCGCCACAGCTTGCTCATCCCACTCCTTGAGGTCGAAGAGCTTCCGGTTCATCGACAAGGAGGTGTGTTCCCCCAGGGCGGCTTTCTTACTTGCCCACGAGCCGTTCGACATCGACGGGTTCAGCTTATCCGTCACGAGCGTGAGGTTGCCGATGGTGTGAACCAGAGATTCCCGGCGCTTCGTCGCATCGTCCGCGTGTACTTCCTGCGGCAGCGGCCAGTGTGGCTCCTATTCTTGGGGCATGACATGCTCGATGGTGAGCTTGGAGTCGATCGTGATCTTCTCAGTTTTCCCTGTGTACATCTCTAGTTCGAGGGCCTCCAACACGATCCTTACCCTGGCCCGGGTCAGCACTGCATAGAGCGGCCGGTTGAGCCACGCCTTCTCGAACTCGTCGTCCTTCGGCCACCGCGTGCTTTCGGCGTCTTGGACGAGTAGGTAGTCCTTGACCGCCTTCGCAGAGAACGTGTCTTCGCTTCGGAGGTGCAGGATCAGCGACCGCATCAGTGTGTTGTAATTCTTCGTCGTCAGCCCGCAGATCATGCGGCGCACGAGGAACGATTCGAGATCAGTCAGTACGGATCGCACTTCGTCCGACGGGATGCCGCCGGCGCGCTTGAAGACTTCCAGTAGAACTGGAAATACCGTCGTCGTGTCCAGCTCGTTGAGCCGGTAGAAAAAACGCCCCTCGGGCGAGCTGCGGCTGAAGCCGGACATGAACTTCTGGAAAATGGCCCCATAGGTGTGGATCGATTCCAGATGCTGCTTGGTAGTGGTGATCGCGGCGTCAGTCCGTGCCAAGAGGCGGAACTCGGCGAAGAGATGGGTGGCTTGCACCTCGTCTCCTTTGCCTTTTCTCAGCGTCAGGTAGTGCTGTAGGAACAGGTCGATCCGCGGGCGGTTGAGCCGGCCCTGTCGGACTTCCTCGCGCCAGAAGGCCGCATCGTCATCGAACGGTTTCCAGTACCTATCGTAGATCGCCTGGACGTTCTCGTTCTTGAGGTCAGGGGATTGGAAGAGAAAGTTCTTGATGAGGTCGGCGGGAAGCAGTGGCGTGCCGAGGGCGTTGAGCGTTTCGAAGATCACTTGGGCATCGTCGTTGTCGTCCAAATCGATGACCACGACCTGCATATCATCCTTGATCGTGGACCACAGGGCTTTGAGGCGTTCCGAGAACACCGGCTCTGCCGAAGGCCCCAACCAAGTGCTTAGCGTGTCGTAAAAATAGAGGTAGGCGTTCGCGATGAGGTCATCCTGCGCGCCCTCAGAAGGCACCTTTTTTTCAGGTTGAACGCGGTGCACACTTTCTCCGGCGATCCGGCGGTCAGAACTGCACGGAACTGATTTCGGTCTGCGTTCGTAGGCCAAATTTTGAAGACGGCGTCCTCATCATCGCAGAGCGGGATTTCATTGGTTGTCAGCCTGGTAAAAGCTCGGTAATAGCTGTCGATTAACGCTTCTTGGCATCGATCACGAACTGCGGCCAGTACGATCTGGAAAGTGGTCATGCGCTGCTGGCCGTCGATGATCTGCCGCGTGTCGATGTCACCTACGCTAAACTTCATCTGGTCGAGAACAATCGCGCCAAGAAAGTGCGGCCGAGGCGTGTTGTTGAGCCGCCGCTCCGCGACATCTTTGATCGATTCCCAAAGCGGCTGCCAGTTCAGTTCCTGTTTCCAAACGTATGGGCGCTGGAAGAGCGGCACGACGAGCCGAAGATTGGGGTCGAAGATGTGGCCGAGACTTTTTTTGTTGGCGTTCATTGTGCGAAAAATCCTTGAATCGGTAGTGGTCGTTCGACGAGTTTTGAGCCTGTTACAACTCGATTTATCGGTTTTGGAGCTTTCGCCTTCCATTCCGGCGTATCCCGGAGGTTCTCGCGGATACAGTCCTGTCTCCTTCGCCCATTTCCTCGTCGAGGCTATATTCGAACTACTTCGCCGAGATTGCTTCATAATCTCGGAATTCCGACTCGCTGCGAAGAAGTCTTCTGCTTGGGCAAAGAAGGATCGAAAATTGACCGGATGAAAACGAAACTCACAGATCGGCACCAGCGGTTCGTCGAGGAATACGCCGCCAACGGCGGTAACGGCACGCGTGCGTACCGCCTCATCTACCCGAAAGCGACTCTCCAAAGCGCCATGGCGCTCTCCAGCAAATTGTTAAGGGATGTTACGGTGCAGGAGTGCCTCCGAGAAGCGCGGAAGAAGTTCCTCAAGCGGGTGTCACCGACTTACAAGCGGCTCTTGCACGAATACGGCAAACTCGCTTTCTCGGACATACGCGAAGTGCTCGACTTCGAAAGTCCTGGCGGCCCCTACCTCATCCCTGGCAAGCAGCTCAGCCCCGAGGCCGCCGCCTGCATCCAGTCGGTCGAAGTCATCACCACAACGCAACCCGCTCCCAAAGGCAAATCGAATGCGAAGGGTAAGGCGAAAGGACAGTCCGCTCCCAAAGTCGGGGCGATTACCACCACTCGCACACGTGTCCGGCTACACTCGAAACCCGATGCGCTGCACAAGATCGGCCTTCACATCGGGATGTTCGAGAAGCTGACGCCACTTGAGGTCTTCATCAACGCCCTCCCCCCATCCCTGGGCCGCCAAGTGCGAGCGTCCATCGCCGCTGCGGGCAATGGTACCACGGATCCGGCAAGCATCGGTCGCGTCGGCGAACCCGATCCCGTAGCCGTAGGAGACGATGCGGTCGTCTCGAAATACCCCGGATCGGTGGCAGGGGAACTTCCTGGCCAACTACCACAACCGGCAGATGGTTCTCGCGTGTCGACGGGCGGGCAAGAGTTTCGCGACGGCTGTGAAGACCCTCCACCACTGTTTGACGACCCCTAACGCGTTGGCAATGGTGTTCTGCCTGGCGCTTCGCCAGTCTGTCAATTCACGCGGTACGTCCGCTCCGTGGATCGATGCATCGGATCGGGCTGGACCTACCGACCTACCCGAGCGGCTTTTGAAGTGGTACTTTATCCCGGAGGGGGTAGTACCCTACCCCCCTACCCGAAGGCAGTGGCTATGGATCGTCAACAGATTTTGCTGGCCAAATCCCTCAACGCGGCTCAGGTCCCCTTGGACATCAAAACGTTCGACAACCGGCTGATCCTGCAAAAGGCCGTCTTTTTACTCCAGAGTGCGGGCATCAAGTTCGGCTACCGATTCCGCTGGTACCTGCGCGGCCCCTACTCACCCGACATGACGAGCGATGCCTTCGGGATTCTCCGCGAAGGGGACAGTGCAGAAAAAGAACTGAAGCAGTGGAAGCTGGACGGTGTCTCCGCCGAGTTGGCTGGCAAGCTTCAGCCATTGCTCAAACGCGACGGGGAATCAGCGGAGGAACAGGCTAAGCGGTTGGAGGTGCTGGCTTCCGTTTTATTCCTCTTCAACACGGGGCAAGCTCCGCGCGAGGATCACGAGAGCACGTCCAAAGTTCTCAAGCGAAACGGTAAAGATTTCGACGTGGCCCAAGTCCGTGAGGCTTCCAGCGAACTGGAAAAGTATGGCCTCGTCGCCTAAAAGTCGCCAGCGGGTCGTAAACGACAACATCCACGGCGACATCGCCTTGAATGATCGCGAGTGGAAGGTCGTCAACACGGGGGTACTCTACCCATGGGTAGACGGATGAAATTCGGCTCCATGCCGTGCGGTCGGTGCCAATAAAACGCACCGAGACCCTATATCCGCCGACCCACTTTTCACTCACTTCCGCCGAATCGTCCGGCCAATTTTAGCGGTTGCGTCGGCGAGTATTTCCCACCCTCGTCGATGTCGTGCACCAGATTTGTTTGCCCCCAGACCAGCTTCAAGAAGCGATCTTCCCGCTGTTCGTAAAACCTACGCAACGCCCTCTCTCACTTTGCGAAGCACTTTTGCCGATAGAATGAAAGTTTCATCCCGTTTCGGAGGCGACCTTTGCCGAGCTCCGGCGAACTGAACCTGAAATTCGATGCGCCAGGCGGCGAGAATCGAATCAGCGCCGAGGTCCTGATCCGGACTTTAAAAGGCGTTCAAGACGCCGTTTGGGAATTGGCCAAATTTGCGACCACACCTGCCCTTGTCGGTTCGCCGTCTCGCGTCCGAATCCCGGAAGGCGTCAAAGATTCGTTCGCAATCTATTGCCACGCCGTGGAACCCGGCAGCGTTCTCCTCCGCTGCTTGGTTGGGCTGTCGACAACTCAGATCACCGCACCGACTGCCGAGCCAGACCAAGTTCAACCCGCCCAAGTGTTGAGTC
>JBBRUN010000433.1:0-4990 GCA_038247765.1 Gemmatales bacterium
AGCGGTCGGAGTTTCACTTCAAGAACTCCGACCGCTCACGCGGCCGGCTCGCCAAAGCTCACTCCTCGAACAGCGCCGCGACGAATTCGTCCGGGTTGAACGGTTCCAAGTCTTCCATCTGCTCGCCGACGCCGATGAACTTCACCGGCAGGCCGACCTTCGATTTGATGCCGAAGACCGCGCCGCCCTTGGCCGTGCCGTCGAGTTTCGTCAGGATCAGCCCGGTGCATTTGACGGTCTTGGTGAACTGCTCCGCTTGGGTGATCGCGTTCTGGCCGGTGGTCGCATCGAGCACCAGCAGCACCTCGTGCGGGGCGCCGGGGATTTGTTTGCTGACGATGCGGTGGATCTTTTCGAGTTCGCGCATGAGGTTCGTTTGCGTGTGCAACCGCCCGGCGGTATCGACGATCAGCACGTCGTATTGCCGGGCTTTGGCGCGCTCGCAGGCGTCGTGGGCCACCGCGGCGGGGTCGGATCCTTGCTGCTGCTTGGCGATATCGACGCCGATGCGCTCGGCCCAAACGGTGAGTTGCTCGACCGCCGCGGCGCGGAAGGTGTCGCACGCCGCGACGAGGACCTTCTTACCGTCGTTCTTGAAGCGCAGCGCAAGCTTGGCGATGGAGGTGGTCTTCCCCGAGCCGTTGACGCCGGCGATCATCACGACCGTGACGCCCGTCGGCTGGAAGTTCAACCCCTCGGCCGGATCGAGGAGTTGCTCGCGGAGTTGCTGCCGGACGAAGAGTTTGACATCCTCGCCGACTTCCCGGTCGAGGTAGCCCTTGCGGACCTTTTCGACGATCTGTGAAGTGGCGCCGATGCCGACATCCGCGAGGAGCAGTTGCTCTTCGAGCTTATCGAGGAACACGGCATCGACACGGTAAGCCCCGGTGAACAGGCCGACGACACCCGTGAAGACGGATCGCGTCTTGGTCAAGCCTTTTTTAATCTTCGCGAAAAACCGCCCGAGCATGATCGCCGCCTGAACGCGTGAGGTGAAGGAAATTGCATGCGATCGTCGCGTCGGCAAATCGATGTCGTTTCCGAAGGCTCGCTAAAATGGCGCGGGTGAATTCAGCACTACGCTCGTCATCAATAAGGCCGACGGCCGGCCTTCGACGGCGGAAGAAGAACAGCACCGGCTCATGCGACGGAAGAAGCTTGAGGCGGTGCCCGAGAAGAACTCGATGTCGCGCATCAATCGCCCCTGAGCTTCAACCCCATCAGGGTGAGCTTCTCTTTCACTTCGTTCAGCGACGTGATGCCGAAGTTCTTCGCCTCCAGCAGTTCGTCGGTGGTGCGCTGGCAGAGTTCGCCGAGGGTGGCGATGTTCAGCCGGTTCATGCACTTGCGGGCACGCACCGACAGGTTCAACTCCGAGACCGGCTTGCCGAGCATCGCTTGCTCTTCGGGCGAGAGGTTCGACTGCGGCCGGTAGCGGAATTCGTACTGCTGGCCTTGGTCGAGCGATTGCCCGATGCGCAGCGACTTCGCATTCATGATGATCTTGATCTCGTCGAGGGATGTCTCGCCGAAGTTCTTGCTCGCCAGCAGTTGGGGTTCGTTCACGCGGGTGAGGTCGCCGAGCGTGCGGATGTTCATGCGCTTCAAACAATTCCGGCTGCGCACCGACAATTCAAAATCGGTGATCGGCGTTTCCATCACCTGCTTGAACTGCACGCTCACCTGCTCTTCGTCCGGGCTGTAGTACATCGTCATCGCGGCTTCGGCGTCCTTGCAGAACAGCCGGGCGCGCTCGTCGAGCGGGTCGGCCTTGTGCAACCGGCGGAAGCACTCGGCGGCTTTGTCGAAACGCTCGTTGTCTTCGTACAAGACCCCGAGGTTGTAGAGCACGCCCTTGCCGATGGGCGGGTGTTTCAGGCAGCGTTCGTAGTAGGCGATGGCTTCGTCGTCGTTGCCGGCGAGGTCGTTCAGGAAGCCGAGGCGGAAGAGCGTGGCCGAGTGGGACGGATCGAGTTCGACGGCGCGCTCGTAGGACTTCACGGCGAGCACCGTATCGCCTTCGGCCTCGGCGACCCCGCCGGATTGGTAGTGGTATTCCGGATTGTGCGCGGCCATGTCCTTGACCTTCGCCAGAATCTGCTTCGCTTGGCCGGTATCGCCTTGGGCCCGCAGAACGCCGGCGCGTTGGAACTGCACCGACTGGGCCGCGTAGCCGGTCTTCTCAGCTTTATCGAAGGCTTTGAGTGCGTCGTCGAATTCGCCCCGGTGAAGGTAAGAACGGCCGAGGAAATAGGATGCGAGCGGGCCTTCGGACTGCTTGAGGTGTTCGACGGCCAAGTTCATGTGGCCGAGGTAGTGGTGGACGACGCCGAGTTTGAGGTGGAGTTTCTTTTGCTGCGGCGCGGCGGCGGCCGCCAGTCGCTTCGTGAGGGTATCGTTGATGTCCTTGAGCGCGCGGATCTGGTTCGCCCCTTGGCTGAGCCCCTCGCGCAGCTTGGTCACCATGCTGCCTTCGAATTCTTCGCGTTCGACTAGCAACGCCTTCAAATCGACCAATTGTTCGGTCACGTCTACGTCCCCGGAATGTCGGTCTCGGGGTTCGGGAAGATATCCCAAACCGCCGAACCGGCCCTTGCCGCGTGTCGGTGGAGCACGCGAAGGCCAGCTGAAAAATTGCATCACCGAAGGGTGTAGTATACGAGATCGGCGCGCGAATCGGCAAGTGGAGGCTCAATCGAGTTGATTGCGCGAGGGGCGTCGGCGCGAGGCAGATCGCGGATTGGGTTCGTCGAATTCTTCGAAGTCATCATCATCGTCGTAATAGCGGCCCCGGCGGCGGGGTTCGACCGACTGCACTTCCAACATGCGGCCGAAATACCGTTGCGTGCGCGGCTGAATCCAAAAGACGAGCAGCACGAGACCGAAGATCGTGAGGTAGACGCTGAGCGTGGCGATCAGGACGATGGCCAAGCCGTACCACCACATCCACGGTTTGGCTCGCGGGAAGAGCAGCGGGACGGTGAAGAGAGTGAATATTGTCAGCGCCAGCGACAAGAATCCGACGAACTCCCAATGGCCGTCGGTGTCGGAATAGCCGTAGAAATTGTTACTGAGCGGGAGAAAACTGCACGCGGCCCCGACGACGGCGCCGAAGGCCACGATGGCGCAGAAGATCCGGAAGCAGATCACGACACCCGGCGTCGGCAGGTCGATCGACGGCGGTGGATCCGGTTCGACCTTGGTCGCGCGGATCGGTTCGTGGTCGGCCACCCGGCGTGCCCGGGCCAGCGGGCGGCGCGGTTCCGCATTGTCGGCTTCACCCGTAGACACGGTCGATGACTCCCACGCTGCTCGGCAAGACCGGGTTCGGCCGGCCACCGACATCGTACACCATCGCGTGCGGGTCGATACCGAGATTCTTGTAAACTGTCGCCAGCACCCACGGATACGGGATCGGGTCGTTCTTCGCTTCGCCGGCGGTGCTGTCGGTGCTGCCGATGACTTGGCCCATTTTCATGCCGCCACCCGCGAGGATCGCGCTGTTCACCCGCGCCCAGTGATCGCGGCCGGCGTCTTTGTTGATCTTCGGCGTCCGGCCGAACTCGCCCCAGACCACGACCGTGCAATCGTCGCTCAGCCCTCGGGTCGTCAAGTCTTCGATCAGCGCCGAGATGCCTTGATCGAACGTCGGCATGTGCTGCTTGAGGTGCTTGAAGTTCTGCCCGTGTGTATCCCAGAAGCCGTACCCCAGCGTGACGACCCGCGCCCCGGCTTCGACCAACCGGCGGGCCATCAGCAGTTGTTCGTTCCACATCGGGGCACCGTCGCCCATGTGCTTCGGGCTGCCCTTGCCGTAGCGATCCCGCACCGCTTGCGACTCTTTGGCGATATCGAGCGCATCGACCATCTTGCTGCTGGTCAGCACTTCAAACGCACGGTCGTGGAAGGTCTCGGCATTCAGGCCCGTGCTGCGATCCGCGCCGCGTTTGATGCGATCCATCCCGTCGAGCAAGGCTTTGCGATCCCCGAGCCGGTCGGCCGTGACGTTCAGGGTCTTCATCACGGCGACTTCTTCGCCATCGACTTTCACCGCCGCGGCTTTGCTCCCGAGCATCGCGGGGCCGGCCGAGTTGTACGGCTTGTGTTGCATCGTCGGCGTGAGGTCGACGAACGCCGGCATCACCGGGCCTGTCTGCCCCTGCAACTTGGCGACGACGCTGCCGAAGTGCGGCTTCTTGTCCCGCTTGGCCGCGTCCATCGGCGTGCCGGTGTAGCTCATCCAACTGCTGTGCTCGTCCGGCTGCCCGACGATGCTGCGGATCGTGATGAACTTGTCGTTGATGGCCGCGAGCTTCGGCACCACTTCGGTGAATTGCACGCCGGGCAGTTTCGTGGCGATCGACTTGAACTCGCCGCGCAGTTCGGGCGGGGCGTTGGGCTTGGGGTCGAAGGTATCTTGGTGGGCCAACCCGCCCGACAGATAGACCATGATGACGGACTTGTGATTCTTCTTCCCGGACGCAGCTTCGGCCTTCATCAAGTTGCCGAGAGTCAAGCCGCCGAGGCCGAGGGCCCCGATTTGCAGGAACGATCGCCGGGGGATGCCATCGCACAACGGCGCGGATGAACCGAGGATTTGCAGCATGGCGGGCACCACGAATGGGGTGAATCGGTGGGAGTGAACTAACCCACTATACATGACGGCAACCGTGTTGGGAAAGGGAATCACCCAAGAAAGTGAATGGAGCACATTTCACTTTACACTGCAAAGTTAACCGCTATTCTGACCTCACATCGTGTCCGGACGCTGGGAGGGGTGTTCATCGGCGACCCCGCCCGCCCACCGACATTTCTGCGGACCGAAGCTTTCGGGAACGCCTACGTGGTCGTCGCCGAGACGGTGTGGAAAGCGTTCACCAGGTGACGGCGAGTGTGAGCTGCCGGATTTTTTCTTACAGTCCAGAATCCGGCAGCTCACGCTGGCCGGCTCGCCTTATGGCGCCAACCGATCCTTCACCCATACTCCATC
>JBBRUN010000434.1:0-4984 GCA_038247765.1 Gemmatales bacterium
GAGCATCAGATGTGGTACATGATCTCGGCTTGCATTTCGGTGCGGGTTTTCGTTCCCTTCACCTTGTGCTGCGGGTTGTCGAGGACGACGACCGAATACGGGGCCACTGATTTCGTCAGCCAGACGTTGGAGCCGATGACGGAGCTTTCGCCGATGACGGTGAGGCCGCCGAGGATCGTGGCGTTGGCGTAGACGATGACGTTGTCTTGCAGGGTCGGGTGGCGTTTGTAGGCGCCGTGGACGATCTCGCCGCTTTCGTCGCGGTCGAACGACAGCGCCCCGAGCGTCACGCCTTGGTACAGTTTCACGTTCACGCCGATGTCGGTCGTTTCGCCGATGACGACGCCGGTGCCGTGGTCGATGAAGAATCCCGGCCCGATCTCGGCGCCGGGGTGGATGTCGATGCCCGTCTTCGAGTGCGCGAACTCGGTCATCATCCGCGGGATGTACTTCACTTTCAGCCGGTGCAGTTCGTGGGCGATGCGGTAAACCGTGATCGCTTCGAGGCCCGGATACGAGAAGATGATTTCGTGGTGGCCGCTGGCGGCGGGGTCGCCGCGGTAGGCCGATTCGACATCGAGCTCGAGAATCGAGCGGATGTGGGGTAAACGCCGGAGAAAATCGAGCACGGTCCGGCGAGCTTCTTTGTCGCAGTGGAAATCGTCGTCGTCTTCGCAGCGTTCGTGCTGATGCGCGCGCTTCACCTGTTCGAGCAATTGGGTGTAGACGTTCTCCATCAAGCCGCCGACGTAGTAGCCGATGTTGCCGGAGTTCAGGTTCTGCCGCTTCCCGTAGCCGGGGTAGACGAGTTCGTAGAGGTCGCCGAGGATCGCGGCGACCGCCTCGCGGTTCGGCAGCGGTTGGTGGCCGAGGTGGTGGAGGGTCCCGCAAGCGGAATACGACGCCACCAGTAAGTCGGTCGCGCGCTGCAGTTCGTTCTGCTGGACTACGATTTCAGTCGGCATCGGCGGACTCCGCAACAGGAAAGCCAATGAATCGTAGACCCGGCTCGCCGGAAAAGCAACGCCAGTACGATGTTCGGGTGCGCCAACGGGTTCTGGAAGTCCAAACGACCCGCTGTCGGATGCGAAGTCGGTGCCACATTGGGAATACCGAGAATTCAATTTCAATTTCGGTGCTTTCGCTGCTTTCGGTGCTTTCAGCGAGGGGGGTACGCAGAATGACCGAAACTGAAATTGAAATCCGCCAGAATCCGATGGCACCCGCGCCGTTCAGCGATCCACTTCGCCCATGACGATGTCTAAGCTGCCGATGATCGCGGGGAGGTCGCCGATGAGGACGCCTTTGCAAAGCTCCTCGATGACGCTGAGGTTGCAGAAGCAACCGGAGCGAGCCCTCACCCGCAGTGGCACCGTTTCTTTGTTCGGCCGGCCGACGACGTGGAAGCCCATTTGGCCACGGGGGCATTCGGTCTCGAGGTAAACTTCGCCCGGCGTCAGCGTGCGCGGCGGCTCGACCCGGTGCGAGTACTTGGTTTTCGCCAATTCGTTCAATTTCGCGTCTTCCGATTTGACTTCGTCCGGTTGGAGCTTCTCCTTCCGTTCGGTTGACACGGCTCGGATTGCCAGCCATTCCTCGCGCAAGAGTTCGTACTTGTCCATCGCCTGTTCGCAGAGCGCGATGCTCTGCACGACTTCCGACATGCGGACGTAAAACCGGTGCCAGCAATCGCCGATGACCGCTTCGGGTGGAGCTTCGGCGAACGGTGGAATCGGGATGTCGAATTTGTATTGCTCGTAACCGCTGTACGGTTCGGTCTTGCGGAGATCCCAGTCCGGGTCGCCTTTGGATTGATCGAGCGAGCCTCGAAGCACCGGGCCGGTGCAGCCGTAATTCAGTGCCAGTTCTTTCGACAGGATGCCGATGCCGCAGGTGCGCTTCACGAAGATTTGGTTGTTCGTGAGCATGCCGTGGTATTCGGGGATCCTCGGTTTGAAGTCCGTGAGGAACTTCCGGCAGCGGCCGATCCAGCCTTCGGGCAAATCGTCGTGGGCGCCGCCGATAGTGAGGTAGCTGTAGGTCAGGCGGGCTCCGCAAGCTTCCTCGAAGAGATCGAGGATTTGTTCCCGTTCGCGGAAGGCGTAGAGGAACGGGCTGAAACTGCCGAGGTCGAGGCCGTAAGCACCCATGCCGACGAGGTGCGAAGCGATGCGGTTGAGTTCGACGATGAGCACGCGAAGGTGCTGGGCCTTCTCCGGGATCGCCAGGCCGCAGAGTTTTTCCACGGCGAGCGAGTAGCCGAGGTTCATGTTCATGGCCGCGAGGTAGTCCATCCGATCCGTGTAGGGGATGAACTGAATCGCGGTGACGTTCTCGCCGATCTTTTCGGCGCAGCGGTGGAGGTAGCCCAAATGCGGGACGACATCCGAGACGATCTCGCCGTCGGTGCGCAGCACGAGGCGCAGGACGCCGTGGGTACTGGGATGTTGGGGCCCCATATTCA
Source organism: Gemmatales bacterium (assembly GCA_038247765.1). Classification (GTDB taxonomy): domain Bacteria; phylum Planctomycetota; class Planctomycetia; order Gemmatales; family Gemmataceae; genus JALHQU01. The sequence goes on from JBBRUN010000434.1 coordinate 2,465, forward strand.
CGAGCATTTCGTCGGTGCGGACGTCGAATTCGACGAGTTGGCTAGTCATGGTGTTGTGCGCTCAAAAGCCCGAGTCGAACCGTCGAGTTCGAATGGAGTCGCACGGTTCCAGTGCGTATCTTCTTACCGTCATACAGGGGTTGAATTCAACATAGCGGATGGTCGGCCGGACGCGAGCCTCGGGAGCCGAGACGCGGAGGGGAAGTGATCGACAGGTGCTAGGCGGGGATGAGGGACTCGATGATCGCCATCAGTTCCCGGCCGAAGCGAGTTTGGTCGAATCGACCTTCCGCCGTGCGCCGGGCCGCTTCGCCGAGGCGTGCCCGATAGGCGGGGTCATCGACCAGTTTGCGCACGGCCGCAGCGAGTGCGAGCGAATCACCCGGGGCGAATCCGAGGGCATCGGCGCCGTCCGTGAACAGTTCCAATGCCCCACCGGCGGCGCTCACCGCGACGGGGCGGCCGCAAGCCATCGCTTCGGCGATCGTCAGCCCGAAGGGCTCCGGGAGTGTGGACGCATGCACGACGATATCGAGGGACCGATACACTTCGGCCGTGTCGTCGGTGAACCCCGCGAAGCCGACGCGGTCGGTCAAGCCGCGCGATGCGACCTCGGCCCGCAACTCGGCTTCCGTGAATTGCGCACCGGTGTGGTAAATTGCCCCGCCGACGATGTACCAGCGGATCGGCAGATCGAGCGCCGAGGCCGCATCGAGCAGCGTGAGGTGCCCCTTCCACTCGGCATACGTGGCGACGAGGCCGACGCGAATCATTCCGTCCGGTGCGTTTGTGAAACCGGCCCGTCGGTCGAGTTCTTCGAAGTTACTGGGACCGGGCGAGAAGCGTTGGAGATCGACCGCGTTCAAGACGGTCGTCACGGGCACCTTCGGCAACACCTCCGCAACATCGCGGGCGACCGCCTGCGAGATGGCGATCGCGCCGCGCACCCGGCCCGCCGTGCGGCGCAGCAACCCCGCAGCAGCCGGCCTCAAGCCGTAGAAATCGTGGATGTGCCAGAGCACCGGAATCCGACGGGGCACCGCATACCGGCTCAGCAAGTGCGTCTTGATGCCATTCGAGTGAACCAAATCCGGGGCGAAGCGGCGGACGGCGCTGCGGAGTCGGCCGACGAGGCGGAGCGCCGCGAACGCCGCGGGCACCGCACGCAGTGCATACTTGGCCTTCCCGAATCGTCCGCGTCCGCGGAGTTGGCTATCGCCGAGCCCGCTCAGCAATTTCGGCATCGGTACGACTTCGACCTCGGCACCGAATCGCTTCGCTTCCTCGAGCAGGGGGCCGTCGCTCAGGGCGATCAAGCGGATCGTCGCATTCGGGCGTTCGCGTCGCACTCCCGCGATGGCCGCGAGCAAGACCCTCTCGGCGCCACCGATGTTGCCGATCGGATTGAGAAACAAGATTCTCATCGAAGGGGAAGTCCGGCCGCCAATCTCAGGTACGCTTCGCCGATGATCCGTCCGTGTTCGGCCCACGAATACCGGGAGGCCTGTTCGATGCGGGCCGCTTTCGGTGAGGGTCGGAGAATCGCCCGGGTCACCGCTTCGAGCCAAGCCGGGATGTCGGCGACGGGGCAGAAGTCCACGGCCGCGCCGCCCACTTCGCGGAGGACCGGGATATCGGACGCGACGACCGGCGCCCCGCAAGCGAGTGCTTCGATCACCGGCAAACCGAATCCTTCGGCGTCGCTGGTCACGAGGACGGCGACCGCCCGGCGGTACAATTCCGCGAGTTGCAGGCGGCTCAGTCCGCGGAGCTGCGTCACGGCCGGAGCGATGCCGAGGCGGTCGATTTGTTCCGCGTGCGGCTTCGACCACGGTCCGCCGACTTGGACGAGCCGGAGGTTCGGCAGCCGTTCGCGCACGGCGGCGAACACATCGAGGAGTACATCGATCCGCTTGCGGGGGATATGGCTACCGACGTGCAATAGATATGGGTCGGCGACAGGCCGTTCGACCGGATCTTGGGATTCCGCGGTGAACTCGGCTGCGACACCGAGCGGAGCGCAAATCAGGCTAGACTCTTCGACGACTCCCGCACTCATTAGCTCGCGGCCGACCGTCGCCGAGTTGTGGAACACCACGGCGGCGCGTTTCAATCCGTCGAGCGTGCGCCGGGCGAGTTTGCGGAACCAGAGCGGTCGCGGATCTTTCTCCGGCTCGAGGATCGATCGGAAAGCGTCGAGGTCGTGGCAATACACGCCGGCCCGGCTCGGCGGCACGGCGTGAACGAGATGGGCATAGCTGTGATCGACGACGTGGACGAAGCCGGCGACGATTGCGGCTCGTCGGACGACCTTCGGCAATAGGACGTGGCGATTCCGAATTCGATCCGCGTTGAAGCCGATTCCGCGCAAGCCGGGGAGCCGACCGAACAGACGATGGAATTCGGGTGCGACGTCGGTCGCGTTCACCCCAGTCGGCAGGTGGGCCAACAATTGATCCGCGCAGAGATCCATGCTGGGCCAACCTTCGACGCGGAAATCGCGGACGACGGCGAGATTCA
>JBBRUN010000435.1:0-4983 GCA_038247765.1 Gemmatales bacterium
CGATGGAACTCGGGTTTGCGAAGGAGCGCAAACGAAGGGTGCTGCTAGGGCGGGTCGGGAGGTGCGGGGCGGCGACGGTTGGGAGAGGAGTCCGTCGTGAACGGCCGATTGGTCGGTCCGTCCTGCCCTCGGCGATCCGTTTCGATTCGTTGTGGGTGGCCCACTACCAGCTTCTGCAAAACAATACAAGAGGAATTCGTGAAGACCGTCGGAAATATCCTCGGATTTCGGAACGGAGTGTTGCTGCTCGGTCAGATTCGTTCCAACTCTCACAATCGTGCTGCCGGCCTAGCGTTGACAGGGCTAACGCAAATATTTTAAGCACCAATGCTCACTGCCTAAGCGAATGGGGCGGAATTCGGCGCATTTCATCGAAGATGATGCCCACAATTCTGTGCAGAAATCGCCACATTTCCACGAATTAGGCTATACACTGCCTGCCGGGTATTGGATTTGCTCACTTCGGCGGCACGGTCCGTCTCAACCCATGCACCGGGAACCTCTCTAATGAAGCTCGCCCGTCCCCTCGTATTGCTCGGCCTTTTGGCCGGGCTACTGCTTTTTGCGACCCCGTCGTCGCTGCGTGCGGAAGACCCCCCGAAGCCTCCGGCAATGGCGACCGTCGATGATGTGGCTACCGCCAAGAATGCGGCACTGCAATCGGCCGACATCGCGTGGATTTTGGTGGCGTCGGCCTTGGTCATGGTGATGCTGCCGGGGCTTGCACTATTCTACGGCGGCATGGTGCGCCGAAAAAATGTCCTCGGGACGATGATGCACACGATGGCGGCGCTCGGGATCGTCGGCGTACAGTGGGTGGTCTGCGGGTACTCGCTGTCGTTCGGCGAATCAGCCGTGCAAATCACCATCGGTAAAACAGAGGCCGGTGAGCCGATCAAAGGGAGCCTCATCGGCTACAGCCCCGAATTGATCGGCTTGGGTAGCTCGGCCGCCGTCGGCACCGATGAGAATGCGGAATTGAAAGCCGCCGGCGTCGATCCCGAGAAAGCTACGGACGCGGAGAAAGCCGAAGCGGCGAAAAGCACCGCCAACAAAAACCGCTTCAAAACCTTCCCGAATACCCAATTGCCCCTCTATTTACACGCTATGTTCCAAGGCATGTTCGCGATCATTACGGTCGCGCTCATCAGCGGTGCCTTCGCCGAGCGCGTGAAGTTCGGCTCGTACTGCCTCTTCATCCTGATCTGGACGACGATCGTCTACGATCCCTTGGCCCACTGGGTCTGGTCCTACAACTGGGTGAAAACCAATCCGGGCGACCCGACTACGTCGGCGGCCGGCTGGCTCGGGGTCAAAGGCGCTATCGACTTCGCCGGCGGTACCGTTGTCCACATCGCGGCCGGGGTGTCGGGCCTCGCGGCGATCCTCGTCCTCCGCAAGCGCACCGGCTACCTCAAGCAGACCTTCCACCCGAATAGCATGGTCTTCACTCTGCTCGGGGCGGGGCTTTTGTGGTTCGGTTGGTTCGGCTTCAACGGCGGTTCGGCCCTGTTTGCCAACGCCCAAGCCGTGTCCGCTTTCACCGTGACTCAAGTGGCCGCGGCCATGGCGAGCCTGTCGTGGATGGGGGTCGAATGGATCCACCGCGGCAAGCCGACGGCCCTCGGGTTCGCCTCGGGCCTCGTGGCCGGGTTGGTGGCGATCACGCCCGCCAGCGGATACGTGACGCCGGGCGGGGCACTCATCATCGGCGCGCTGTCGGGCATCATCTGCTACTGGGCGGTGACGCTAAAGACGATCCTAGGTTACGATGATTCGCTCGATGCCTTCGGCATCCACGGCGTCGGCGGGATCCTCGGGGCGATTCTCACCGGTGCCCTCGTCAGCTTGCCCCTTTGGCTCTACGGCTCGGGCATGCCCGTCGCGACGTTCCCCGGCAAACTCAACGCCGATAGCACGGGCGTCGATTTCGCCGCGCAACTCCAAGCCCAATTCATCGCGGTCGGTGCCGCGGCGCTCTACGGTTTCCTCGTCACGGGGATTTTGGTCGCGATCATCGAATACACCATCGGCTTCACCGTGAAGCCCGAGGCCGAAGCGGAGGGCTTGGACCTCAGCCAGCACAACGAAACCGGCATGGACGTCGGCCCGGATGTCGACGCCGGGGCCGTGGTGACGATACCGAAGGCGGCGAGCACCCCGCCCGGTATGACCAACGGCCACTCGAAGCGGTTCGTCGTGATTGTGGAAGGCGTCTCGGCGAAGGATCTGCAAAAGGCGTGGGAAGAACTCTGCAAGCCGAGGGAGACCCCGCCGAGCAATAACTTCGCCGCGGTCTACCCGTACCTGACGACCGTGAAAGGGAACGTCTTCAAGTTCCGCGGCGGCGACCCGATCGATATCAAAGACAAACTCAAGAAGCTGTTCGAAGAGCAAATCGATACGACGATCAACACGCACGTCGAACATTGACTCCCACCACGTCCTTTGTCACTCGTCCGTCGTTATTCGGGCTTCGCATCGCATCGGTACTATGAGCGATGCGGAGCCCGAATAACGATGGACGAATGGCCAAGGACTCTACTCCCCGAGATTTTGCCAATGAAACTGATCGTCGCCATCATCCGCCCCGAAAAGCTCGACGAGGTGCAGATCGCCCTCGCCGAACGCGATGTGTACCTGATGACCGTGACCGATGTGCGCGGCTGCGGCCGGCAGCGCGGCCACACCGAAATCTACCGCGGCCAAGAAGTGCAAACCCGGCTGATCCCGAAGCTGAAGCTCGAGATCGCCGTGAACGAGGCGTTCGTGGAAGCCACCGTCGAAGCGATCGTCCACGCCGCGCGAACCGGGGCCACCGGCTCCATCGGCGACGGGAAGATCTTCGTGCTGTCGCTGGAAGACGCGGTGCGGATCCGCACCGGCGAAAGCGGCCCCCCTGCCATCGGACCGTGAGCCGGAGTGCGGAATGGAAGAATGCCTTCTTCCATTCCGCGTTTCGACCTTCAGCCGGGTGCGCCATCAGATTCTTGCGGTCCAAATGACCCGCTGTCGGATACGAAGTCGCTACCGAAGCGAAGTCGTTGCCGCTAGGGAATACCGAGAATTCCCTTTGGTAGCCTGGCGAGGGGCATCGCGGTTGTGAAGTTTGCGGAATTGTCGGAATTGCAGACATTTTTCGATTGACACCCATTTCTCAGTCGACGAAATTGATTCCATATCTGGGAGAACGTTCTTCCTAGCGCCGAGTGCAATCTGTTTTAGACAGAACCACCACCCGGAGTGGACAGGCTTTTTTCTGTCCACTTACAGTTCGGGCACTGAGGGCTGGACATGACCCCCGAGATGCTGATCGCTGAAGGACGACGTCTGGCGCGACCGTCCGTTTTCCTTCGGCCCGGCGGAAACGGTCCCGTCGCCGCCATTTGGCATGAACGCGACGAAGACGAGATCGAGAGGACCGGTCACCGTTGTTGGATAACCATTGATGGGCAATACGTGCCTGGCCTGCCGAAAGCGGTTGCTGGTTTCCTCAGCATTTTCACAGACGAAAGGGAATGCCAAGGCGGTCGCGTTGAAGTTCATCCCGTCCGCCCCAAACGGCCAGGGATAGACTTGCACGCTTCTGTGGAATCGGTGTTGCCACCAATTGAGGCCGTCTTTGCCCGTGGGTCATCTGCCGTGGGAGAATGGTTGGTTGTCAATGACTGGCCGCGTGACGAGCGCTACAACGATAACTTTCCCGAAAGCGCCGTCGTCAAGGAATACGAGCGCGAGTGGTTCAAAGGTTATCCACTCTATCGGCAGGACGACACATACGCCGTCCTGGGCGGCTGGCATTGGCCCTGCGCCGATGATGATTGGTATCAGTTGATGGATTCGCAGCTTTTGGTTCTTACGATTCACGACTCGGAGCCTTGGGTTGAGGCGTGGCGTCTGGGCAGCGGTCAGCTCAAGGTCATCCAACGAATCACGTAGGCGTGCCCGAACCATCAGTTGCACCTGACCGGGGCCGCATCACGGTTTTTCAGGATTCAACGTCTCACCAGCGGCCCCGGCAGGTGAACTGGGTCGTTCGGCGGCAGGAGGGCGTCGGCGGATGAAGTTCTTGCAACACCCGCTCTACGATCGCTCTGATGCCCACGATTGGCTGTCGTTACGGCCGCCCGACTGGACTGAGTTAGAACCTGGACCGGAGAAGGAGTTGTATGACCTCGTGGGTTCGCACAAGCAGTGGCTGTGTGATTTGGCCCTGGACTTCGTCCGAACTCTTGCCAACGTGTCTTTTTTGGCCGATACGCCGTACCCTCGTGAGGGTGACTTTCTATTCATCCCGTGCGGTGACACCGGGTATAAGGTGTACGTCGAGTACGCCTTCGCTACGCAGCCGGATGTGCCAAGAGCAGACAGCGACTACTGGTGGGTGATCCTTGGTTGTCCGTATCCAGCCGCCCCATTCCCAACCGGCCGGCGTGAAGCGTATCTGGATGGACTTGGGTGGTATGTATTGTGAGCCAGGATTAAAAGACGCCGAACCAGCCGTTGCAACTGACCGCGGCGGCATCATGGTTTTTCAGGGTTCCACGTCTCACCAGCCGCCGCGGCAGATGAACGGTGTCGTTAGGCAGAATGCCGACAGGTGGCTGGGAAATATAGGTGGCGTGGAGTTGACGGAGAGGATGGAGTCGAGCACACAAGGGACAAGCCTCGTTCGGGGCGAGGTCGAACGGGCAGGCCCAGCGGAGATAAGCGAGGTTACCGACGACGGCTGTCAGCAAGAGAACCGGAATCGGCCAGCGCGGAAATGCCGGCGCAGCGAGACGCTTTCGCCAAGATCAGAATGACGGCGCGAACGCGATTTTCATGGCCGTCAGCATGCCGCGAGACAGGCGGTTGTACGGGGAGGTTCAAAGCGAACCGCCGACGCGAAGTTGTTGCCACATTGGAAATGCCGAGAATTCGGTTTCAGTTTCGGAGCTTTCGGAGCTTTCAGCGAGGGGGGTATGCAGAATGACCGAAAGC
>JBBRUN010000436.1:0-4982 GCA_038247765.1 Gemmatales bacterium
CCGTCAACCGGGCGAACTCGCCGGGGTGCGGTGTCAAAACGAGTGTTGCCGCTCGGCCCTTGAATTCCTCCAAGAATGGCGCGAAGGCGTTCAGCGCATCGGCATCGAGGACGGCGGGCGTGTCCGGCAGACCGGCGACCAGTTCCCGGATCATTAAGGTCGCGCTGGGTGACTGTCCGAGTCCGGGACCGATGGCCAAGACGTTGGCCGGCTGGCCGATTTCGAGGAGATCGGCGCCGGTCCCTTCTGAAAACGAGCCATCCGCGAGCTGGCGGATGGCGAAGGTCATGTAGCACGGGTTCCCGGCGGCGACGATCGGTTCGACGCACGCGGCCGTGGCGACTTGGACCAGTCCGGCCCCACCGCGCAACGCGGCCCGACCGCAGAGGATCGCGGCGCCGGACATACCCCGGCTGCCCGCGACGATGAGCACCCGGCCATAGGTGCCCTTGTGCCCCTCGCGGGCCCGTCTCGGCAAGCGGGGGACTTCGGAATTGTGAAGAGTTTCGGTGTTCATCGCTGGCGCTCGCAGGAAGGTCGTCCGATCTACTATAACCGAGAATGGATCTTGTTTGAATGTCGGGATCGACGCCGCATCGTCCGTCTTTCGAGCGTCGCCTTCGACACCGACCGCTGAAAAAATGTCGCTGACGCGCCCGGCTCGGACGAGCCGACGTTGCGCAAACGCCGGTCCTGCTCTCTCTCGAGGCCGGATACTCGGCAATTCGATTGGTTGCCCAAGTACTCCTCGTACGATTTCCGCGCCTGAGCGAGTGAGGGCCGAGCCGACGAAAACAGCCCCGGAAGTCCGGGGCTGTTTCACGAGACCGCTTCGCTATGCGATTAGTGGTTCAGCATGAACTCGGTGGTGTTCATGAGAGCCCAGAAGACGTCTTGGTAAAAGGTCGCATCGGTCACGGCGACGCCGAGGATGGCTTCCCCAGGGACTTTGCCCATCGGCTTGGTGCCGACCGGCGGCTTGACCGGAGCGGCGACGGGCGGCTTGGTTCCCGTGCCGGTGCTCGGCGTCGACCCGGTTTTGGGTGGCTCGTCGCGCTTCGGTACGATGATGCCATCTTGGATGTCGATGAGGGCCGTCAGTTCCTTCGCGGTGGCGTGGCGACCGACGGTCGTGAGGAACAGCTCGTCGATCACGGCGGAGCTGAAGGTTTTGCCTTGCAGCTTCTTGTGCTTGGCCATGATGCTATCGACGACGTTGGTGCCCTTCTTCTTGATGGCGTTGTTCAACTCCGCGCCGTTCATCATGAGCAAGGCTTGGACAACGGTACCGTTGAAGGTGAGTTCGTTGCCTTCGTCGTCGCCGAAGTTGCGGACGAGCTTCTCGAGCCAAGCTTCGCGGTTGGCCCCGCGGGCTTTCTTGTCGACGGCTTCTTCGTCGGTTTTGGTCGCTTGCGTCAGCGAGGCGTGCAACACTTCCGGCGACAGGGCTTTCAAAGGCATCCGGGCGAAGTACGGGTTGTACTTCTCGTCGGCGTAGTCTTTGTTGGCGACGTGGCTGAGGCTGTACGCGTCGCTGTTGCACAGGGCTTCGAGCAGGGCTTTGCTGTCGTAGCCGTACTTGACGAAGTCGGCGGCGAGTTTTTCCATGAGTTCCGGGTGGACGATTTCGTTGTGGCTGCCGAAGTCGTCGATGGTCGGTTCTTTGTTCAAGCCGCGGCCGAACAAGTGGCCCCACATGCGGTTGACGTAAGCCTTGGCGAACATGTCGTGTTCGACCACGTACTCGGCGAGGATTTGCCGGCGGGTCTTGCTGGCTTTGTCGCCGCTCGGGAGCTTCTTCGAAGAGAACTCGCCTTTGTCGGCTTGGGCGTAATCCTTGAGGAACGTCGGCTTCGTGGACATCAGTTTGCCATCGCGGCGTTCGAAAAAGACGCGGGTCTCTTTGTTGACGTTGTCATCGTCGGACAGGCTGACTTGGACGAAGCCCATTTGGTTGTTGTTGTTTCCGGCACCCGGCCGGGGCGTCGGGGTGGCGCTGCGGCGGGTCTGGCGGAAGAAGGCGTTGGTGCCCCAGAAGTCCCCTTGGATCCATTCTTTGTTGAAGGGGTGGTCGTGGCACTGGGTGCACTGAGTTTGCAGGCCGGTGAACAATCGCGTGATCCGCGATGTGATCGGCACGCCGTCCATGTAGCCGGGGTCAGTGCCGAGCGTCGGCTTTTCGCCGAGGTGGTGCAGCACGAAGTTCACGGCCCCGTTCTTGTTCGTTTCGCCTTGCGCGCCGATGAGCAACTTCACGAGTTCGTTATGGGGGATGTTCTTGTCGAATTTATCGGCGAGCCACGATTGCATCTGTTCGCGGTACGTCGTGTGCGTCGTGCGGGACATCAGCCAGACGGTCCACATCGTGGCCCAATGCTCGGAGTATTCTTCGGTATAAGGCTTGGCATTGCTGTCGACGGGCATCAGCTTGCCAGCGACGACCGGGCGGAAGATGACTTCTTCTCCCTTCTCGTTTTTCAAACCGAAGAGCAATCGGCGAATCAGTTTAGCGCGCTTGTCGGGCGCTCGATCGGCCTCGAAAGCGAGCACTTCGGGGGCGGTGGGAATCCGGCCGATCAGGTCGAGGAAGACCCGGCGGTGGAATTCGAGGTCGGTGGCTTTGAGGGCGGGCTTCTTGATACCCGCTTTCTCCCATCCGTCGGCGATGTAGTGGTTGACCGCCTGCGTGGAGGTCATCAGCGGGGCCGAACCCTCCTTGTCTTTGGCTGGTGGATCGGCGGCGAACAGCGGGGTCGCGGCGAACACGCCGGCGACCAAGAGCGAAGCGGTGTAGCGGAGCATCCGGCACCCTCCTGCGGAGAGCAGAATCAGGGGAAGTGAAGCCCGGAGTGGGCCGCACGGGGTGAACGTTAGATTGTCGAGCGTCCGCGCTATTCTAAACCAAGATTCCGGTTCGTGCGAACCCGTTTTGGGAATCGCGGACACGCGCGTAGAATATCGACGCGGAACCGCACGGGCGCGTTCCACGAAGCGCCAAAAGACTTCGGAACCTCGAAAACCTACAAATGTGCTAGGCATCTGAACGGGCGCGTTGTACAACGGGTTTCATTTAGCACCCCGGCAGTTCCTTCTCTGGCCAAGACGCTTTGCCCGAAGTGCCAGCGCGCGGGCGAGGTGGCCGACTTCCACGCCAAGATGGCGGTGAATTGCAAATCGTGCTGAAGCCGGGTGACGATCCTGATGGCGGAAGTCGCTACGGCCACCCACGCTTCAAGAGCGATTCCCGGATTTCGCCAACGGCGAATGACTGGTGCCTACTTCGCGTCGGGGTACTTCTCGATGATCACCGCCAAGTCGGCGGTGTTGACCGCGCTCAGCAGCGCCAGCTTCAGCGACTTGCCGTCCCATTTGAACGCAGCGACCACAGTCTTGTTCATCATCGTCTCGGCCGGTTGGCCGAGCTCGTCGAAGGCGTCGGTCACGAGCTCCGTCGGTTTCGACCCGAGCTTCTCGCGGCCTTTCAAAAACTTCAGCCCTTTGCTCTCGAGTTTCGCGGTGGTGTAGACCGGCGTCGGAGGCTCGGAATCGAGCGTCCCCGTGAGGATCGCGTAAGCTTTCCCGAGCACGATCACATCGGCTTTGTCGGCGATGGCTTGGAATTGCTTGGGGTCGATCAACCCGGATTCTTTGGCGGGCATAGGGGGCTCGGCCGCCGCAACCGCGATGGCCAGCGAAGCGATCAGCAATCCGAAGAACGCGCGGCGGAACATCGGGGCGACTCCGAAACGAGAATGGGGTCGCCAAGCCTAGAATACGATTGCGGGATGCGCCGCCCCGACTAGAACAAAGGGTGACGTTTCACCCCCCGAGGATCCGCACCGTGGCCCATACCCTCCCCGCCCTCCCGTACGCGTTCAGTGCGCTCGAACCGCACATCGACGCGGCGACGATGGAAATCCACAGCCAGAAGCACCACAAGGCCTACGTCGACAACCTCAACAAGGCCCTGACGGGCCACGCCGACCTCGAAGGCAAGGACATCACGGCGCTGCTGCGGGACATCAAGGGCGTCCCCGAAGCGATCCGCCCGGCCGTCACCAACAACGGCGGCGGCCACCACAACCACACGCTGTTTTTCTCGATCATGTCGGCCGACGCCGGCGGCGAACCGACCGGCGCCATCGGCGACGCGATCACCGCCGCGTTCGGCGACTTCGCCGCCTTCAAAGCCAAGATCAAAGAGAACGCCATCGGCCAGTTCGGCAGCGGCTGGAGCTGGCTGGTGTGGGACGGGAGCAAAATCGCGGCCGTCAAGAAGCCGAACCAAGACAGCCCCCTGATGGACGGCCACGTCCCCCTGCTCGGCATCGACGTGTGGGAACACGCGTACTACCTGAAGTACCAGAACAAGCGTCCCGACTACGTCGACGCTTGGTGGAACACCGTGAATTGGAACAAGGTCAACGAGCTGTTCGCGGCCGCTAAAGCGGGCAAGTAACGTTTTCCCGAGCGGTGGGGGGTAGCCCCCCGGGGCATCCCACACTTCTGGGTGGGCACCCCCCCCACCGCTCGGGTCAAACCAAGAATGAGTCCAAAATGATCGACCTACCCGCAATCCAAGCCGCCCTCGTCGAACACAAACTCGACGGCTGGCTCCTCTACGACTTCCGGCAGATCAACGTCCTCGCGGCGCGGATCGCGGGGACGACCGCAGAGCACCGCACGCGGCGCTGGGCCTACTTCATCCCCGCCGATGGCGAACCGAAGAAGCTCTGCCACCGCATCGAACCGGCCGCGCTCGAGCACTTGCCCGGCAACGACACGACCATCTACCTGCGCTGGCAGGAGTTCGAGAAGGGGATCGAATCGCTCGTGGACGGGGCGAAGACCATCGCTATGGAATACAGCCCGAAGAACGGCAACCCGTACATCTCCCGCGTCGATGGCGGCACGCTCGAACTCGTCCGCAGCTTCGGCGTCGAAGTCGTCTCCTCCGGCGATCTCATCCAACAATTCGAAGC
>JBBRUN010000437.1:0-4964 GCA_038247765.1 Gemmatales bacterium
CCCATAGCTTTCTCCACGAGTTGGCCGTCGACGAGTTCGAAATGTTCGTCGTCGAAGAGGGGTTCCGGTTCGGGCTCCGGCACTTCCGGCACAGGCCAGTTGTCGCTCATCAAGCGTTTCGTCGATGCCAAGATGCTCATGATCGCCTCCCTCGTGAGTCGGTATTCTACCCGTTCCAATTGTTCGATTGCTTCCAAAACTCCAGCGGGTTGCGGTAGACCACGCGGTCGATCACATCTTCGGAGTGCCCGCGCCGTTTCATCTCTTGGATCAGCGCCGGCACGGCCAACGGGTCGGAGTGGCCCCAGTCCCCGGCGGAGTTCGCCAAGATGCGCTCGGGGCCGTACATCTCCAAGATGTCGGCGCTGCGGCTCGGCGTGCACTTCGTGATCGGGTAGAGCGTCATGCCGCACCAGAAGCCGTTGTCGAGGGCGAGCCGGACGGTGTGCTCTTCGACGTGGTCGATGCAGACGCGGTGCGGTTTTACCCGCTTGTCGTTCAGCAGCATGTCCACGATCATCCGCGTCCCTTTGAGCTTGTCTTCCAAATGCGGCGTGTGAATCAATACGAGTTCGTCGGTCTTCATGGCGAGGTCGAGATGCTCTTGGAAGATCGTCGCTTCGTTGGCGGTGTTCTTGTTCAAGCCGATTTCGCCGATGCCGAGGACGTTCGGTTTCTTCAAGAACTCCGGTATCAGTTTGATGACCTCGCGGGACAGCGTCACGTTCTCCGCTTCCTTCGCGTTGATGCAAAGCCAAGAATAATGCTTGATGCCGTACAATGCCGCGCGTTTGCCTTCGACTTCGGTGAGGTGGCGGAAGTAGTCTTGGAAGCCGGCGGCGGTGCCTCGGTCGAACCCGGCCCAGAAGGCCGGTTCGGAGATGGCGGCGCAGCCGGCCATCGCCATGCGGGCGTAGTCGTCCGTGGTGCGCGAGATCATGTGGATGTGCGGGTCGATGTAGCGCATGGAGTAACCCCGTAACAATCGATCGGCACGTCCGTTATTGTAGCCGGAACAATCCGACCGGCTTGCGGTAGGTCGTCAGGAAAATGCCCCGGATCGTCGGGCCTTCGCACGAGTGCTCGATCGCTCCATCCGTGTGCGCGTGTCGCACATGGAAACTCAGCGTCGCGGTTTCGTCGCCGGCGTAATTCGGATCGTAAATCCGCAGCGTCACCCGGCCTTCGGTATCGTCGAAATCGTAGCCGTAGGCGAGCACTTGGTGGTTCTGGCTGAGGTTCCGCAACCGGCGGCCGCGGGCCTTCACCAAGCCCAACGCCACCGGCACCCCGGCCTGCAATCGTGCCCGGATCCGGGGCCATTCGTTGGCGATGGTCTTCCGCAGCAGTCCGCCGCTCCGCATTTGCCAAGCGTAATAGCGCACGCCGCCGAAGGGCAGGTTCCAACTGTCCACGAGCCGTCGGGCGAAATAGCGACGGAGCGCCGGCTCCGGCGTCTTCGGAAGTTCGCCGATCCCGCGGTGGTAGAAGTCCAGCGCCGCGAAGACCATGCCGCCGCAAAGGCCGTAACTGGCATCGCCGACGGGGATCGTGCCGAACGGCGTGGCGATTTCGAAGATCGGCGTCCCCGGCGGGAACCAGTTGGGGAAGTCGAACCCGTTCTCGCGGACGCCGAAGTTCGGCACGCGTGCGGACGTGATCAGCGGAAGGCCTCGTACTCTTTCCCGAGCAAACTCGCGGCGATCTTCAGTTTCAAGATCTCGTCCGTCCCTTCGTAAATCCGGCAGACGCGCACATCCATAAGGTGCCGGCCGGGCCGGTAGAGCGTAGACCAACCGCGTCCGCCGAAGATTTGCACCGCCCGATCCGCCGCGTCCCACGCGGCATTCGTGATGAACAACTTCGCCTTCGCGGCCAATCCGTCGGCATCGACCGCCAGATCCTTATTGGCCGGGGCCATGGCACTCGCTTGCTTGGCTCGGGCGGCCATTAGCAACAAGGCTTCGCTGCTGATGCGGGCCATCTCGATTTCGGCGAGGTGCTCCTGCACGAGTTGATGTTTGCCGATCGGCTTGCCGTGCTGTTCGCGGTTCTTGGCGTACTCCAGACTTTCGATCAAACAATCTTCGATGACCCCCAAACAGCCCGCGGCGACGCTCAACCGCCCGCTGACGAGCGTCCCCATCGCGATGCGGAATCCGGCCCCCTCGGCACCCAGCATGTTCCCGTCCGGGATTTCGACGTCGTTCATCTCGAACATCGCCGTGTTCGACGTCGGCATCCCCATCTTCGCCGTGAGGTTTTCGGCCACGAAACCGGGCGACTTCGTATCGACGACGAACGCGCTGATGCGGCGCTCCGGTCCCTCGGGCACGCCGGCCGGGTAGCCGAAAACGATGATGGCGTCCGCGATCCCGCCGTTGGAAATGAGGTACTTCACGCCGTTCAGTTTGTAGCCGGTCGCGGTGCGTTCGTAGGTGCTGGTCATCTCGCGCGGGTTGCTGCCGGCGTCCGGTTCGGTCAACCCGAAGGCGAGCACCATCTCGCCCGCCACGGCCCGGGGCAGGTACTTGGCTTTCAAGTTTTCGCTCCCCCAAGTTTGTATGGGGTACGCCCCGATGCTGAGGTGCCCGGAGAAGAACGTCCGTACTCCCGTGCCTTCGCGGCCGATGCGCACGAGCGCATTCAGATACGAGACGGCGTCGGCCCCGCGCCCGCCGAAGGCCGGATCGATGTTGATGCCGAGGAGGTTGTGCTTCTTGGCCAGCGGCAGCAATTGGTCGTTGAACCGGTGTTCGACGTAACAAAGCTCCTCGATGGGGCGGATTTCTTCGCAGAAGGCCCGCACGTCGGCCGCGAGATTCTCGGGCAGGAACTGCGACATGGGCGACTCCGATTCCGTGGGGAAGCTACATTGGAATTGTAGCACCGGGGCGACGGTTGTGGCCGGGGTCACAATTCGGCCCGCCAAAGTTGCGTTTGGCGGCGAGTGTTCTACTGTTGCGCGAGAACTGCCGGCCACCGTTTCCGAAACCTTCCCCAACGGGTTGCACCGATGTCCGTCCCTTCGTCGGTCGAAGAATTGCTCCAACTGATCCGCAAGAGCGGGATGATCGAAGAAGGCAAGCTAACGGACTATTTGCAGCGCCGCCAAGTGGGCCGCGGATTGCCCACCGATCCGCGCGAAGCCGGCGATACCATGATCCGCGACGGCCTCTTGACGGCGTTCCAAGCCGAGCAATTCTTGCTCGGCAAATGGCGCGGATTCACCATCGGCAAATATAAGCTCCTCGAACGCGTCGGCATCGGCGGCATGGGCCAAGTGTTCCTCTGCGAGCACATGTTCATGAAGCGGCGCGTCGCCATCAAGGTGCTGCCGCCGGCCAAGGCGGAACAGCCCGCCGCCCTCGGGCGTTTCTACCGCGAAGCCCGTGCGGCCGGGTCGCTGGAGCACCCGAACATCGTCCGTACTCACGACATCGACCAAGACGGCAACCTGCACTTCATCGTCATGGAGTACGTCGACGGGGCCAACCTCCTCGATATCGTCAAGAAATTCGGCCCGATGAATATCAACCGGGCCGTGCACTACATCCGCCAAGTGGGCTTGGGCTTGGACTTCGCCTTCCGCGGCGGCATCATCCACCGCGACATCAAGCCGGGGAATATCCTAGTCGATCGCACCGGAGCGACGAAGCTTTTGGATCTCGGCTTGGCCCGGTTCTACAAAGACACGACCGACATGCTGACGGTGAAGTACGACGACAAAATCGTACTCGGCACCGCGGACTACGTCGCACCGGAGCAGGTCGCCAATAGCCACGCCGTCGATGTGCGGGCCGACATCTACGCCCTCGGGGCGAGCTTCTACTTCGTGCTGGCCGGGCATCCGCCATTCCCCAATGGGACGGTCTCGCAGAAGTTGCTCTGGCACCGCACGAAAGACCCGACGCCGATCCGGCAAATTCGCCCCGAGGTGCCGGAGGGGATCGCCGCCATCGTCGCGAAGATGATGCACAAGGACGTGAACCAGCGTTTCCTGACGCCGGCCGATGTCGTCGAAGCATTGGAATTGTGGGACACGGTGGAGATTCCCGCCCCGGCCGTCGAAGAAATGCCCCAGCTCAGTCTCGCCGCGCTCGAAGGGGTCGAACCGCCGATCGAGCAGTATGTGGCTCCATCCAGCAAACTGATCTCGAAGATTTACGAAGCGGATGAGGCGCCGCGATCCGAGCTGCGGAGCCGGCTCGCGCCGAAGGCCTCTCCGTTCGGCGTCGCCGAGGCCCCCGCATCGGCGTCGCGAACCCCGGATCCGAGCGCATTCAACCCCAATCGTTCGACGGCTTCGATGCCGGCGATCAAACTCGGCAAGTCGAGCATCGTTGTGAAGTCCAATCCGTTTGCAGCACCGCAATCCGAATTGGCCACGGCCTCGCTGATGCAGGATCCGACGCCGTACAACGTCGTGCGGCCGCAATACAGCGACCGCCCCGGCCCGTTCCCCGGAACATTCCCCGTCATCGCGATGCCGCCCCAAGACACGGGGACCCAAACCCGCAAGATCGTCTTCTTCGGGTTGATCGCGGCCTGCGTGGCCGTGGCGACGATGCTTTTGACTTGGAAGTTCTTGGTCTTGCCGAAAGCGGCCGCGCAAGTTCAAGACGTCCAGAAAGTCCATGGGAATTGAATCGGAATCGACCCCGGCGCGACCTTCGTGATCCGTCGGCGCGGAGGCACACCCAGACCGGCGCGGCGCCGGCCTGGGCTACTACTTCCCCACCGCAATCAATTGCTTCTCGATCTCCGGCGGCATCTCGAATAGCTGAGCCAAACTCGCGATGCTCTCTCCGAGCATCGGAATTAATTCCGCTTTCAAATTCCCCACCCGCTTTTGTTCCGCCAGCCGCAGCGTCGGCAAACGTTCCGGCGGCATCGTCATCAGCCGGCAACCGGTCGCATCGACGGCCAATAAATCGATGCCCATGACGATGGCCCCGATCGGC
>JBBRUN010000438.1:0-4963 GCA_038247765.1 Gemmatales bacterium
GAAAAGACCATCGTCGAAACGGCGGTCGGCAACAAGGATTTCAGCACCCTCGTGACCGCTCTCAAAGCGGCCGGCTTGGTCGAAACCCTCAGCGGGGAAGGCCCGTTCACCGTGTTCGCGCCTACGAATGAAGCCTTCGCCAAGATCGACAAAGAAACCCTCGCCGCCGTGCTGAAAGACAAAGAAAAGCTGACCGCGATCCTGACGGCCCACGTCGTTAAGGGAAGCGTCTTGGCTGAAAAAGTCGTCACGCTCAACGGCAAAGAAGTCGAAACCCTCCAAGGCACCAAGTTCAAAGTGACCGTCGATGGCAAAACCGTGAAAATCGGTGACGCTACCGTCAAAGTCACCGACATCAAGTGCAAGAATGGCGTTATCCACGTGATCGATACCGTCCTCATGCCAGCCGCCAAATAACTCGACCAGTTGAATCGAAACGGCCCGAGCACTGGCTCGGGCCGTTTTCGTTTCATCGCGTCGGTGATTCCTACCGGGAAGAAATTCAAAAGTTCCAATTGTTACCAGATGTTCTCTAGACACCTTAAAAACGTGTCGCCACGAAAACGCCTTCAAAATTGCCCGAAGATCAACACGCTGTACGCCCCGATGTTCACTTCGGCTTTGTTCGGCATTCCGTCGTATTCCCCAACCTCAGCGATCACGTCGGCGCTGGCGTACCCTTCGAACTGCTCGCTGTAGCCTTTCCAGTCGGAATTGAAGATGAGCTTCCAAGTGCCCGGTTGTGAGAAGCCGAGCGAATAGGCCTCGCGCGGATCGCGGTGAAAGTTGGCCACGACGACGACTTCGTCGTGCGGGCCGCCGTCCATCCAGCGGCGGAACGCAATGATGTTGGCGTCGTCGTTGACGTGCGTCACGGCGACATTCGGCCCGGTCAAACCCCGACTCGTCCCCTTTTTGTTCAACCGCAGGTGGATCAAGTCGCGGTACATCCGCACGATGCCCCGGAAGGTTTCGGTTTGTTCCCAGTTCAAGGGCACCGTATCCCGGAACCATTCACCTTCTACGAATTCCTGCCCTTGGAAGAGCATCGGGATGCCAGGCGAGGTGAGCACGAGGGCCGCAGCGAGCGTCGAGCGTTTCTGGGCGAACCAGTTCGAAGCCCCGTTCGGGTCGATCTCTTGCGGCACGCGCGCCCGGCCATTGGCGACTTCATCGTGCGATTCGCTGTAGACCACCCGCTGGATCGGGTCGTCGTTGTACCGACTCAAGATCGCGTTTTTCACGGATTCCATCGACCGGTGTTCGTCGGCCCCTGTGATCACTGCCTCGCGAATTGGGTGGACGAATTGCGCGTCCCACTGCGAGCCAAAACCCGCACCGCCGTTCTCCGCAGTGTCCGTGATGGTATCGCTATTTTGGAGGTCTTCGGCGATGGTGATCGCCTTCGGGAACCGCGCACGGACTTCCGTATTCACCCATTGCATGAGGCTCCAACCGTCCGGCAGTACTTGGCTGGCCGAGGCATCCACGGCGCGGATGTACAAAGTCATATCCAGCCGCAGGCCGTCGACGCGGAACTCTTCGAGCCACATCAAGGCATTGTCGCGGATGAACTGCCGCACCTGCGGTCGGCCGTAATCGGGCCGGGTGTCACCCCACGGCGTGGTGCGGCGCGAGTCGTTGTAGAAGTAGATGCCGCCGCCGTCGTTTTCGCTCCAGCCGTCGAAGCGCCAGAGGTCGAGATCGCTCGGGCCGAAGTGGTTGTAGACCACGTCGAGGATCACCGCGATTCCGTTCTTGTGGGCTTGTTTCACCAACTCCTTGAAAGCCTTCGGGCCGCCGTAAGCCGACTCGACCGCGAACACGTGTGCCGGATTATAACCCCACGAGCGATCCCCGGCGAACTCCGCGACGGGCATGATTTGGATGCAATTGATCCCGAGCTTCTTAAGGTGGTCGAAGCGGCGGACGACGCTCTCGAATTTCGCGGGGGCATCGACATCGAGTTGGTCGTCGTTGAAGGTGCCGACGTGGAGTTCGTAGATGACCAGTTCGTTCCAATTCGGGATTTCGAAATGGTCGTCGCCCCAATCGAAGTGCGGATCGGCGATGACGGCATTGCCGATGGAGTTGGTCACCTCGCGGGCATACGGATCGATGCGGGTGACGGGGCCGGTTTCGGTGTCGAGCCAGAAGCGGTATTCCTGCCCGACTTTCGCGGATGCCACGTCGGCGTACCAAAATCCCTCGGCTTCGTGCGCCATCGGGTTCACGGTCGGTTGGAAGTCGTTGAAGCCGCCGACGACGGAAACGGCTTTGGCGTACGGCGCCCAGACGCGGAAGGCGATTCCACCCCCGTGGGCCATCGCGCCCATACCGGGGATCGGGGCGGGGGAATCGGGCATCACGGCTCCAAGTTATGGAAAAAAAGACGCCGCGGGTTTGAGCAGTTCCACTGCCAATTCTACTTCTTGGCTTTGGGAATATCGTCGTCGTAGGCCTGCACGATTTTCATCACGAGCGGGTTGCGCACGATGTCCGAATCTTCTAGCGTCAGCACCGAGATGCCCTCGACGTTGCGCAGGCGCTGCACCGCGTCGAACAGGCCGCTGCGGACGCTCGTCGGCAGGTCGATCTGCGAGAGATCCCCCGTCACGACGATTTTGGAATTCAGCCCCATCCGCGTCAAGAACATTTTCATCTGCGTGCAGGTGGCATTCTGCCCTTCGTCCAAGATGATGCAGGCGTTCGACAGCGTCCGGCCGCGCATGTACGCCAGCGGCAGAATCTCGATGATCTCGTTCTCGATGTACTTCTTGACGATGTCCGGTTCCATGATGTCGTTGAGGGAATCGAACAGTGGTCGGAGGTACGGGTTGATCTTGGCGACGAGGTCGCCGGGGAGGAAGCCGAGTCGCTCGCCCGCTTCGACCGCCGGCCGCACGAGGACGATCTTCTTCACTTGGGCGGTGCGCAAGAGCGTCACGGCCCAGCCCACGGCGAGGTAGGTTTTGCCCGTCCCGGCGGGGCCGACGCACAGCACGATGTCGTGCGTTTTCAGGGCTTGGACGTACCGACCTTGGCCATCGGTGCGCGGCCGGAGATAGCGCCCGGATTCGAGGACGGTCATGGCGTTGCCGGCGCCGCGGGCGTCGCCGCGGACGACTTCGACGATGGATCGCACATCTTCGGGGACGAGCCGGCCGTTCTTGCGCAGCAGCCCGCGCAGTTGCGAGAAGGCGCGTTCCGCCTGATCGACTTGCTCCTCGGCCCCCTCGAATTGCAGGGTATCGCCGCGGGCCACGACCTTGACGCCGAGGGCATCGCGGACGGTGCGCAGGAATTGATCGCGCGGTCCGAAGAGGATCACGGCCTCTTCGCGGCTGTCGAGCGTCAGCGTTTTGGAGACCGTGATGGGTTCTGACATCGGTTCGCCCCGGAACAAAGAATGAGACACACGGACACCGCCCCGCCGCCGGGGTTCAACGCGCGAACCAATAATAGGCGACCGGCCCCGCGAAGAGAATCGAATCGATGACGTCGAGAACGCCGCCGAAGCCCGGCACTGTCCGCGAGGAATCTTTGGCGAAGGCGTCGCGCTTGATCATCGACGCCGCGAGATCGCCGAGGATTCCGGCGATGCCGAGGACGAGACCGAACAGAGCCGCTTCGCCGATACCGTCGTGGAAGACGGGTACGAATTGACCCGCCACCACCGCGACGCCGATGGCGAATACCAATCCGCCGGCGATGCCTTCCCACGTTTTTTTCGGGCTGAGCCGCGGCGTGAACGGGTGTTTGCCGAAGATTCGCCCGGTGGCATAGGCGCCGATGTCGCAGCACTTCGGTACGAAGATCGCCAGTGCGAGCATCCAACCGGAGTGATTCGGTAACCAGCGGATCAGTAAGAAGAAGCTCGGCAGCAGGCCGAGGTAGCCACTGGCGAAAAGCGCATGCGACACACGGGTGACACACTGCCCCGGCTGGCGGTAGAAGTACATCTCGACGAGCAGCGCGAGCATCAGGAAGGCGGCGAAGATCGATCCGAACTCCCGAGCGGTGGGCGTCAGCCCTCCGAGGAATTGAAACGCGAACGGCATCGATACCAACGCGATCACGCCCAGCAAACAGAGCCATTCGCGCGGGCGATTCTCGGTCGGGATCAGCGCCACCAGTTCCCGCGTCGCCAAGACTCCCACCACCAACGCCAGCAGCAGCAAAATTGGGAAGTACGGTGCGAAGAAGAAATCGACGTACAGCACGCCTCCGGCCGCGGCGGCCATGAGCGATCCCAAAATCAGGCGGGTTTTCAGCATGCGGGGCGAATCATCCCACGGCTCCGCGGAGGTTGACGAGCCCGCCGAAGCGGCGGTCGCGCGCGGCGAACGCCCGGCAGGCATCGTGCAGAGTGGCCGCGTCGAAATCGGGCCAGCACTTCGGCGTCACCCAGATTTCGGCGTAGGAAATCTGCCAGAGCAGATAATTGCTGACACGCATCTCCCCGGCGGTCCGCACCAGCAAGTCCGGGTCGCGCATCCCGGCGGTGTAGAGCGAATTCGAAATCGCGTCGTCATCGATCTCGCCCGGTTCGAGTTCGCCCGCCTGCACCTTCGCCGCGAGCGCCCGCACTGCATCGACGATCTCCGTCCGGCTACCGTAGTTGATGGCCAGACACAGAATCAACCCGGTGTTCGCCGCGCTCAGGACGATGCTGCGATCCATCTCTTCGATCACATCGTCCGGCATTCCCTCGCGCCGGCCGATGACTGTGAACCGGATGTTCTGATCGAGAATCAGTTGGCGCTCGTCGAGGAGGTACTGCTTCAGCAGGGCCATGAGGAAGTCGATTTCGGGCTTCGGCCGTTTCCAGTTCTCCGCGCTGAAGCAGTAGAGTGTGAGTTGCTCGACGCCGAGTTGGCAGCATTCCGTTACGGTGGAGCGCACGACAGCGGCGCCCTTCAAGTGGCCCGCGATGCGCTCGTCGCCGCGCTCCACCGCCCCA
>JBBRUN010000439.1:0-4957 GCA_038247765.1 Gemmatales bacterium
AGCGATCCGCAATGGCCAGCTCGACCGACCGCTCGGTCGCGGATGCTAAGAATGGCCATCCGCAATTGTAGTTATGGGCAAACTGCCGATACGACCGCCCCCCTAATTCGAAAGTGGATGGCTTGTCGATGTTTTCTCGGAGCAGTTCCATTTGTTGGTACTCGCGGTGTGGGACAACGCGGGCACCCAGGGAGCGGAGCGGCGTGTTGATCAGGCTGAGTACTACCTTCTTCCAACCCATAGCGATTTCCTCAAAGAACTACCTATGCCAATTCGGAGTCGGTTCTGCCATACAAAAGCGAGATTGCCTAAACTCGATTTACTGCAGTGCCGAATCAAAAGGTTTCATCACCTTCGACATCCTATAAACTCCGTTCGAGCAGCCGATCGCAGAACCATCCCGTTTGCAGCCCATACCCACCGCCGTGATGGGGCGGGTAGAGGTTGGTGACGGCGAGTATATTCATATGCGTGCGGCAGGGTTGTCGACTATTGGCGATGAGGAATAACGGGGACGGCTCCAGTCAAAATTGCGTACCGCTTTGCTGAATGGCGGAGCGCGCTAAAAAAAGTATAAGCAGTCTGGCGTATCTATTGCTCAGGAAACAAACTTGTGTGGCAAGCCAGTGTGTCTTCAAAATTGTACGATACTAAATATCCGGCCGTAATTAACAACTGAATGCTGTCTTCCCAATCGCGATGGGACAAATGCCTGTGTTCATATTGAATGACCGACGGGCGCGATACGGCCACATCGAAGAGCTTCAAGATTTCGTAATCGAACCCCTCAACATCTACAATGAGTGCATCGATTTTGGCGATCCCCTTGTCCGCAAAAAGTGTCGAGGGGGTTATGGTGGGCACGCGGACTTCCTCAATCGAGGCAAAAAACTCCGGATGAGATACGAGGTGCTTTTCCAAATGGGCCCGGTCGAACGATGCAGCACCCTTCATCCAATCAGCGGACTTCAGCGCAGGTGGCACACGGAATAGCGATCGATGCCCGTTGGTATCGGCGATCGCGGCGTTGACGACTGAGATAGACGGCCGATCTGAGTACAAGTGGCGGAGAGTGTCGCACATCTCTGGCTGCGGCTCTATCAGTATCCCGCTCAAGTCGAACTTGATGATCCATTCGTGGAGTGGATCTTGTAACAGCCCGTCGTTTGCTCCGACTTGGATAAATTGAAAATCGGGCTTGGTCAGCTTCAGAAAAGCAAGTAATGCCGGCAAGGGTGTTTTCAGGTTCTTGTAGGGAGCGTACGCAAGGGGGCGAGGAACTCGTTTGAGCTCCCGACTAAGACTCCGCAGAACTCTGTGAATGATTTTCATATCAAACAGACTCCTGCGAGCGAGATAGTGAGAGGCGAGCCCACTTTCTTTGCCCAACTGAACCGGTCGCTTGACGGGTAGCTTACGTTGTATGGGTATGATAAATTTCGTCAACTTGCCCTCCTATAAACCTCGATGGTCTTCCGCACCATGTCGCGCTCGTGGAAGTCGCGGATCACCCGCCGACGAGCGGCGGTGCCCATCCGCGTCCGCAGCTCCGCGTCGAGCAGCAACGTCCGCAAGCTCGCGGCCAACTGCTCGGGGTTGCGGGGCGGGACGACGAAGCCGGTCTCCCCTTCCACGATCACCTCCGGGATGCCGCCGACCGCCGCGCCCACGGCCGGCAGTTCGGTCGCCATGGCCTCCAAAAGGGCGAACGGCAAAGCTTCGCATAGAGATGGGATAGCGAACACGTCGAGTGCGTCGAGAACCATTTGCACGTCGGTTTGAAAGCCGAGGAACCGCACCACACCTGCGAGTCCGAGTCGCTCGGCTTGCGCTTCCAGCGATTCCCGCAGTGGACCGGCCCCGGCGATGGCCACGATCAGATGGGGGAATTCGGATCGGAGGCGCGCCGCCGCGTCGAGCAAAAACGCGAACCCCTTCGCCTCGTCGAGGCGGCCCAATCCGCCGACGATCAAACCGTGCTCCGGCAGACCGAGCTTGCGGCGGGCGTCTCCGCGAGTCTGACGCCGCTGGAACTTGTCCGGGTCGATGCCGTTGTGGATGGTGACGACCCTCTCGGCGGGGATGTGCGTCCGCCGCAGCCAGTCGCGCTTCGTGGCATGGCTGACGGCGAGGGCCGTGTCGAGGCAGCGGTTGCTCACGATTTCCAAGAGGCGGTGGCTCGCCCCATGCCGTTCGCGGTGGAGGTCGTAAGTGGAATCGACGTGGAACGTCCCGAGGACGCGTCGGATGCCGGCAAGCTTGGCCGCGACGGGCGACTCCTCGCAGCCGGTGTTCTGCGTGTGGAAGATATCGGCCGGATAGTTGCGAAATAGTCGGGCGAGCCGCCAAGTGTCGCGTGCGAACCCGGCAAGCATTTTGAGATCGCGCGGTAGCCATCGGGACATCGTCGGCTTCGTCGCGCGCTTTGGATCTGACGTGAAATCGTACATTGGATTGCTAGGATTGTCCGGGGCATCTAGAGAGACGAGTTTGATCCAAGGTCTCGGGCTGTAGACTCCCGATGTATTGCAGAAAACGACTGTATCGAATTCGTCCGGGTCGAGACCGGCCAGAATGGCATGGACGTAACGCCAAGGCCCTCCCGTACCGTTTCCGGGGCAATAAATCCCGAGTTTGGTTCGCATCGCGCTGATGCCTTATCCCGTGGAATCGGTTTATTTGCTACTGTATCTGCGTAACGGCGAGACGATTCAATATCAATCCTGTATTTTCCGCGCACTGTTCCCAAGAGAATTCTTTGCACCGGGCGTTCCCCGCGGCGATGAATTGCGCACGCGGATCCGGGTCGAGTGAGTCACAAAGTGCATTCGCGATCGCTCGCGGATTTTCTGGGTCGAAGTAGGTTGCGGCTTCCCCCGCCACTTCATGGAAGACGGGTATGTCCGAGGCCAAAACGGGGCAACCGCACGCCATGGCTTCGAGAAGCGGGAGGCCAAATCCTTCGCAAACCGAAGGGTACACGAAGGCCATGGCGCAACTGTAGAGCGCTCTCAGCGTATTTGTGCTGGGATTCTCAGCGACGATCACCCGATCACCAAGACCCATTCGCATGATCTCCACGCGTTCCTCGGTGTTGAAGGTGCTCCCGGCCGCAACCAAGAACATCTCGCTCCGACACAGAGACTCTGCAAACCCAGCCAATAAACCCGACCAGTTCTTGTACGGATACCGTTTGCCGACATAGAGGAAGTACTGAGCGGCGTGAGGCAAATCCGGCGCAGCCGATTGAACCAGCTCGCGGTTCGGCGACGGGAAGAAAATATCGCGATCGATTCCGTGATGTACCACATCAACACGATCTGGTCGAAGTCCGTAAAGTTCGATCGCATCTCGGCGAGTTTGTTCTGATACGGCTACTACGTGATCTGAGCTTACGTAATGCCGATGCATAGCCTGCTTGTAAGCGTCCGTCCACACACCGGGGAATCGATGCGACAATCGGACTTGAGCCAAGTCATGAGCAATGGCTAGCTTCGGCAATTTAGTTCGCACAGTCGTCAAGAAAGTCGAAAGAAAGACCCCGGATCGCCCCGGCAACCGTAATCCCATCAGTCTGAGGTTGCCCTGCTCGGCGGCTTTTGCGAACCATTGATCCAATCGATAGCTCAAACCCGTCCGACGCGGGATAATATCTCGGCGCCGGAATTCAACACCGGCGCCGCAGGTCGGGATTGCCAGTGGACGCGAAGGTACAAACACATCGACATTCACTCCGTAATTCGGCAACCTCGGAATGAGCTGGTCGAAATAAGTGTTCACGCCGGAACGAGCGTGTTGAGCATAGATGACCGCGTCCAGATAGAGGGTGATTGTCATATTAACCTGGGCTATCAAGTCGGACGACACGCGCCGCGATTTCGCCGATCGTCTCCCAAGAGAACTTTCCTGCAATCCGAACGCGACCCGCCGCCCCTAACCGAGCGCGGCGATCAGGATCAGTCATGAGTCTAGCACACGTGGCGACGAAATCGGCCGGAGTCTTCGCCAATTCGAAGTCGACACCGGGGCGAAGTCCCAATCCTTCCACAGCGATGGGGGTGGCGACGAGTGCTTTCCCTAGTGCCAACGCCTCAAGAACCTTTAGGCGGGTCCCGCCACCGATCCGAATCGGGCAGACGACGATGGTCGCAGCGGCATAATATGGATTCAAATCGGCGACGCCACTATGAAGGCAGATGGAATGCACGTCACAGACATCGGCGAGCGCATTTCTAGGATTGCTGCCGACGACGTGGAGTGTCGCGTTCGGTGACACGCGACGCAAATTAGGTAGAATTTCGGTGGCAAAGTATCGCACAGCGTCTTGATTCGGAGGGTAATCGAGAGATCCTACATAGAGCAAACTGTCCGATTGCTCCTCGGTTGAATTCAGCACTTGTCCGATTTCGACCCCGTTGGGTACGACGAAAACGTTCGGTGCGCTGCCGAGCAAACGTCGATCTTCGGGCTTGCAGACCACGACGCGCCAGAACCGATTGGGCAAATAGCGTTCATACACGGCCGTCTTAAAAGCCTCTAGGTAATCCAATGGCTTACTGCCATACCATTTGCTCCCGCGCAATTCGCGGTAGCGATAGACGGATATGAGGTCATCGATATCGACGACGAGCTTCGTCAAGCCGACCTTCCGGGCACCCTCGGCAATGAAGGAGCGATCGACCCATGTCACATCGGGGTTAAAGTCCGCTTTGGCTTGATGGAGAACGTCCGTGAAGGGTCCCGATGTCCAAATGCCAGCCTCACGACTCAAGGGCCAGGTTAAAAGGCGACTCAACACGCAGCGCGCGCCACCATTGGGGTGAAAACGCGCCCATATGTCTGCGGTCATCAGTCGAGGGTAATTTGCGCTCAACACGGAATCGCACAAAGCTTCTAGCGGCGATGGTAGAAAACCGTCCGATAGTGCCGGTGGTGGCAAATAGGTGACGAGTCGGAC
>JBBRUN010000440.1:0-4941 GCA_038247765.1 Gemmatales bacterium
CGGGAGCCAGTACGCCAGCGATCACTACCGGCGGGCCTTGGCCGAGCGGGGCATCGAGTGCAGCATGAGCCGCCGGGGGAACTGCTATGACAACGCGCCGATGGAATCGTTCTTCGGGACCTTGAAGAAGGAACTCGTCCACCACGAGGACTACGCGACGGTGGAAGCGGCGAAGGCGAGCGTGTTCGAGTACATCGAAGTGTTCTACAACCGACAGCGTCGACACTCATCGCTGGGGTACGTCGCCCCGGCGGAGTTCGAATGTTCCGAACATCCTTAACTGCGCGCCCGTTTTTCGTGGGGAAGTCCACTCCAGGGTTCACTTCCAGGCTGTCTTTATCGCAACTTCGCAATCAGCCATTCCACAATTTCGGCACCGCTTTTCGCTGTGCTGGTCGAGCGGTTTTGGGCATCCACGGTGGCATCGACAAGTACCGGCAACTTCGGCTTCAACTTCGCCAGAGTCGCGGGCAACTCTGGCAGCCCAAGAATGACGCTCTCATGTGGCCGATAAAAATACGGCCCGCTGACAATGGATTGGCTGTCATTGATGCTGCCACGGGTATAGATCGCCACGATGTTCTCTTCCAACAACCCGGCCAGCAGTGCGAGGTTCGCGCCGTTCGGCTCGCTCACCGCAGGCGATTCCACATCCAAAGGGACCGCGAGTTTCATCTCCTTCGCGTTCACTTTGGCGAACGAATCGCCCCAGATTGCAAGCTTCTTTCCGTCAATCGCTTCATGTTGTTTCAGCCAGTTCAACACGCTGCGCAAGTCGCGCAATTGCGAACCAAGAACAGGTTGACCGAGGATCAAGTTCGTTTGCGAGATGCTGGTGCGCGTGCTGCCACGCTCGGCAGAACTACCGGCGCGCGTCTCGCCGGTGCCACGCACATCGACCAAGCAAACCGCCACTTTCGCCTTCAACAATGCAGCAATCGCTTCACTTCGTTCCTTCAAGAATGCCTGTTTGCCATGCTGCGCCACCATCACCACAACGGGTACTTTCCCCTTCACAGCGCTCGGCGTGATGAGCAACAAAGGAACCACTATGCCCGGATCGGTTTCAATGGCCATGCGAACTAATGTACCGCCGGGTACTTCTTCAGACTTGCCAGGAATGATCTTCCGCTCCGCGTTCGGCTCGATGTTCCCCAAGCGTGTGGCCCAGTCTTGTTTTTGTATCGGTTGGGTTTGAGCAATTGCGGCTATCACTCCATGCAGCTTCTTCGGTCGCAATTCTTGGCGCGCTTCTTTCGTCCAGCATGTGAGTTCATCGCGCGTCTTCCGGTTGCTGTATTCTTCGGGAATAGGCATCTCGAACATGTCTTTGAGAGCGGGGTAAATCATTTTGCGATGCACTGCGCCGATGTGGTTGCAGTGGGTGTTATCTGCCCCGCCCGGCCCGCGCACGCTCCCCTTGCCATGCGCGACACGCAGCGAATCTTTCGCATCGTAGAAGCTCCAGATCTTTTGCAGGCGCGGCCATGCCGGATCGGTTTTGGCATCCCAGGCGAATTCGTGGCCGTAGATCAGCTTCCGCGGCGCGACACTGCCGACGATGTCGAAATGCGCGAAACCACCCGCCGCGCCTCCGCGTAGCCCGCGTGTACTTTCCCAATAGCCATCGCCGAACCATGCATAATCACGATCCGGATTTTCCAGCCCCTTCGATTCCGGTTGCCAGCCGCCGAAGTTGAACGGCACGACGCACTTGATGCGATCATCCAGCGCTGCTGTCACGCCTGCCGGGTCGCCGCCCCCCGCAACGGACCCCATGAGGATGATCCGCTGTGCATCAATCGTTTTTTGCTGAAGCAGCACATCGACCCCGCGCATCAAGTCCCAGGCCATCCAGCCCATGAGCGATTCGCCGATGCTCGAGAGTTGCGCGTTCGAGTTGTAGCGGAAGTAGTAGTCTTGCCGGCCCGCGCGAAACGGTTTGTCATAGTCTTGGTTCGTGTGAAAATCGTGGTTGCGGCGTTCGCCATAACCGAGTTGATCGGGAACGAGAACGGCCGCGCCTGCGCGTGCCCAAGTCATGCCCATATCTTGCAGTTCGCCATCGGTCTTCGGCGTGTGGTGCGAATGCGCGATGATGATTCCGGGCATCTTCGCCACGGGCACAGCGGGCAGGTAGAGGTTCGCACTCACCCAGAGACCGGGCCGCGATTCATAAAGTAGATTGTGAATGACGAAGCCTTCGCCTTCGAGTTTTTTCGTTTCGACAATACGCAACTTCTTGGGTGCTTCAGGGAATGTGCCGAGCGAGGCCCGCAATGCGGCGATGCGTTGATTACGGTACTTTTCCCAATCCGCTTTCGTGGCGAGTTTGGCGAACGCCCGCGATTCCCTCAGGTTCGCCGCTTGCATCCGTTCCCGCATGTCCGTGAGCATCATTTTGGGGAGATCTTTCGCGCGCGGATCATCTGGCGGAAAGACGTTCGGCTGCACGGAGTTGAAGTCTGCGCCCAAAGTGAAGAGCGCACACGCTGCGACAAGAGAAGGGAACATGACGGGACTTCGGGGTTGGGGTGGGAGGAATGCCGAGTTTGGGAAACTACTGCAACTCTACCACCTCGCCGCCCGCACGGGTAGCCAATGCGCAAAGGGTGTAACCGCGTTTCCGGCGCGTCGTTTCCAGCGGTTCTCACTTGGACTTCACAAAAAGGCGGCCTCGGAATCATGCTGTTGGTGCTCAACCCCGCTGCATGGAGGCCGTTGCATGTTACTGACTTCTCCGCCGTCCGACCGGCCCGATCGCTTGGCCACGATGGCTGTGAACCTCGAAGAATCCGCCCGACGGGCCGCCCGGACCGCGTCCCAGCTCGATTCTTTCGAACGCAACGTCCTCCTCCAAGTCCTGGCGATGGGCCACGCGCCGTCGATCTGTTCCTGAAGTCCCAGGGTAACGGCGACCTGGGACCCACCGTCACTACCGACGGGGGCGTTATCCTCCAGCGTAGCGAGAAGCCCCAGGCCCATCGAGTGCGTACGATCTTCGGCGAACATTTCTACGATGCGTTCGTCTACTCGCGCGGCCCGAAACAGAAGATCGAACTGCGGCCCCTCGACGCGCGACTGAATTTGCCCGACGGTATCGCCTCGTATTTGAATGCGTCGGACGCGGCCGACGCGTTTCACGTTTGGCGGCAGCGAGATGGAGCCGAGCGTGTCCATCCCCATCGACAACTGGTGGAAAGCTACGCCGGATTCAAAGCCTGACCGCGCCGGAATCGCGGTTGCACCCACCTCTATCGGTCCGAATCTTGGGGCCATTACTGAACACCTTCCGATGGGCGCTGGTTACGGATAAACCCAAAGGAAAGCCGGCTGAACAAAAACATCCTTTCAACCAATCCCGGTTCGCTCTGCTCAAACTGATCCTGTTCCGCAATTCACATGAAGGAGGATTCATGCCGACAGTTCATCTCTGCGAAACCAACGACGAGGCTTATAACCTCGGCAGGCTTCTGAGTGTTCTCGCAACACTTCAAAAGAAGGCACATAAACGGAACGAATCAGAGAAAGGACTCGAAGGCCCAGGCGTCGTCGAGCGTTATTACGGCGCGGCGTCAACCGCCCCGGCGACCGTCTTCGGTGTACTCTGGAAACTCCACGTCCACCACTTCCGGAAGTTGGAACAATCCGAAAAAGGCAGAGCGACCGTGTACCACATTCGCGGACGGTTGGCCGAAATTATCGGCCAATTCGCTCCCGGTGGCCCTGGCCAACCGCCCCGCTTTCGCTGGAAGCCCAAGGCCGCTTTGCACTCGGTTTCTACCAGCAAATTGCTGCCGACCGCCAAGCCATCCGCGAAGCCAAAGCCAAACAAATCGCGGCTCATCAATCCCCCAACATCCCCGACCGGGAGTAACTGAACATGCCCGTCAATCGCCACGACATCCTCATCGCATTCGACGTGACTAACGGCAACCCGAACGGCGACCCGGACGCTGGCAACATGCCCCGCACCGAACCGAACTCCGGCAAGGGCCTCGTCTCCGACGTGTGTCTGAAACGGAAAGTGCGGAACTTCGTCACCATGTTCCCACCTACGAACTCTAACGACGGCAAGCAGTTCAAGATCATGGTCCACCAAGGAAATGTTCTGAACACGATCATCGAGCACGCTGAAGAGCAAGGATCCGAACAATCCGGCAAGCAGTCGTCTGATGACAAAACCAGAATCAAGGAACTGAAGAAACTCGTCAAAGAACTCGAGAAAAAACTCAAATCGACACCCGATGACGGCGATAGCAAAGAAAAACTCGAAGCGGCGCAGTCGCAACTATCGACGTTGACGACCGCACTCACCGATGACCAACAAGCCGAGCGAGCCAAGGACTGGCTCTGCAACAGCTATTACGACGTTCGGACTTTTGGAGGAGTCGTTTCCACCGGCAAAGGAGTCTTATCTGGTTCCGCCCACGGTCAAGTCCGCGGGCCGGCGCAATTCACCCTCGGCATGTCGGTCGATCCTATTACGACTCAAGAAATCACCGTTACCCGGTGCGTCGTCACCAAGGAGGAGGATTCCGCAAATGAGCGGACGATGGGACACAAGCACATCGTGCCCTACGGCCTGTATGTGGCGAAGGCGTTCGTGTCGCCGCTCTTCGCCGACAAGACCGGCTTCGACGACGGCGACTTAAAGCTGTTCTTCGACGCACTCACGCATCTCTTCAGCAACGACCAGTCGGCCGCCCGCGCGGAGATGGCGGAGCGGGGTGTGTTCGACTTCGAGCATCTCGGCACGCAACCCGAGGCCAATGCCAGCCAGAATCGCCGCGAGCAGCAACTTGGCTGCGCCCATTCGCACAAGTTGTTCGAGTCGGTCGTCATCAAGAAGAAGGACATCGCCACCACATTCCCCACCGGGTTCGGCGATTATTCGTTGAGCCTGACCGGCTGGGTTCCGGTGGATGAACCGAAGGCGGC
>JBBRUN010000441.1:0-4902 GCA_038247765.1 Gemmatales bacterium
CTGGACAGTATTACGATAAGCTCCTGAATGTCAACACTTTGGGTGCGCAGTTGTGGGAATTTCACAACTTCTTCTTGGACGTGCAAATGGAGGTGCAAAACGGAGATGGCATTGAGGAGCGGTTTGAAACCGCCCCTCAATTCAGGTCAGCCGAGCTTCGAGCTGATGTTGACGAACGTGTGCACGTGCGGCAAAGCCCGGAAGCTCCAGACGAAGCCGGGGCCTTCGAGGCGCCAGAAGGCCCACGGCTCCTTGGCGGTGAGCTTGCCTTCTTCGTAGAAGGCCATGCTCAGTTTCTCGAAGCCGCCGTTGGCCTTAATGATCTCCATCACTTCGTCGCCGTCTTCCTTACGGTACGGGGCGACCAGTTCTTTCATGACCTTCTTCGTCAGCTCTTGTTGATCTTTGCTGAGCGCGGTGTAAGCCACGCCGATCGGCTTGGAGTCTTTCGCCGGGAGCTTCACTGAAGCGACGCCGTCTTTCCACATGCCGGGCATGACGCCGACTTTCTTCTGCTCGGCGTTCAGCGAGCCGTAGATGTCGCCGACGGCTTTGGTCTGGTAGCCGAAGACGTTCTTCTCGGAGTAGCCATTGGGGCTGTGGCCGTAGTAGAGCGGACCGCCGAAGGCCGCACCGTCTTCGGAGTTGCCGTCGCAGCGGAGCGTGATGTGGTGACCCGCGAAGACCAGTGAGAACTTCTTCCCTTCGACCGGTTCGCCGTAGATCAGGGCGCCGATATTTTTGAAGTCGCCGCTGTTGTCGAAGTTATCCCCGCGGCTGAGGCGCTCGTAACCTTCGTCACCGTTGCAGATCGACTTGAAGATCTTGAACAGGATCTCGCCCTGCTTTTCGTCGTACTGCTCACCGATAACCGACTTGCCCACGGGGCCGTTGTGCGTGCCCAACCGCGCGGCAGAGGCGTTCTTGCCGGCGCCGGCGTCCCACGGTAGCACGAGTTTCTTGCGCTGGTCATTGCCCATCGACTTGAACAGATCGAACACCAAGCTCTCGGCCTCGGCTTGTTTCTTCAAGCGGGCGGCGCGGGCGAGGGCCAGCGGCGACAGCGGATTGGTCGCGGGGAGCACGGCGCCGATGGCCAGCGCGGCGGCCGAGACGCCGACGGCGCGGAGGAAATCGCGACGGCCGAAACCGGCCGGTTCGCATTCCGGGCATTCAGGGAAAGGGGCGTTCGTCATCGTTGACTCCGGAAGCTGGAAAGGGCAAGGCGAGGAACTGCTTCATTGGAACCGAAATCCGTGCGGTTGTCACCAACGACTTTTTATTCGGGTGTAGCAAGGGTCTGGCAAATCTTTCTGGCGGTCGATTCATGCTGCATTCTCAGCCTTTCGTTTCCGCAGCCCAGTGACCATTCTCCCAGCCGATGGGTATCGTTTGCAAGTCCACTATGATCCATCCCCGAGTCAGCCATCAGCTATTCGGATCGTCGAGCAGTTCTTGAAGCCGGGCAGCGAGATGCGGAGGAAAACGCGAGGGCCAAGTCGAATCGAGAAGCCCGACACCGATCATGTCGAGCAGGTGAACGCGATCTTTGAGCCGCCAAGCGATCAACTTCATCCGCACGATACCTTCCAGTGAGATGACTTGGAACTCGGCCCCGCGTTCCGAATCGTCGACTTCGGGCAGCGCGTGCTCGTCGTTCGGTTTCACTTTTTCGGATGCGAACAGCAGGTGGATGCCTGCACTGGGTTTGCCATTCGGGCCATCGATGAACCCATCCACTCCCCAGACGTGATGGTAGATGAAGCCGGCCGATTCCAGAGCCGCCTTCACCGCGTCCAAGTCCGGGCGACGGACGAGGATATCGACGTCTTTGGTGTAACGCGTCGCGCCTTCATCAATGCGTGCCACCCATTCGGAGACGGCGTTGCCACCGACGACGGCGTAGGGAACGCCCGCTTCATCGAGAGCGCGGGTCGCCCTACGCAGACGCAGCTTGACGTTTTCCGCGGCCATCAGACCCCTCTCCCAGCCGATGGGTATCGTTTGCAAGTCCACCATGACGGCCCTCCAAATCACCGCCGCAGGAACATCTCATCCAAATTCAGCAGCACGTTCATCGCCGTCGTCCAAGCCGCGAGGTCGGCGGCGTTGGCCCCCTTCGGCAGCGGGCCGATCGGATTGGTCGCCAGCTCCGTCGCCTTCTTCGCGTCCTTTTCGAACTTCGCTCTCGACTCGTCGAAGAGCTTCACCACCACTGACAGTTCCTTGTCAGTGGGCGCGCGGCTCAGGCAGATTTTGAAGGCTAGGGCGATCCGCTCGCCGGTGGTGCCCGGCGTCGCGGAGACTTTGCGGCCGAGGGCTTGGGCCGCTTCGATGTAGACCGGATCGTTCAATGTGACGAGCGCTTGCAGCGGCGTGTTCGTGCGGATGCGGCGGACGGTGCACGCCTCGCGGCTCGGGGCGTCGAATGTCGCCATCGACGGGTACGGACTCGTCCGCCGCCATTCGGTGTAAAGCCCCCGGCGGAAGCGATCTTCGCCGGCACTCGGTGCCCAATCGAGGCCCACACCGAACGCGGCGGTCAGCCCGCTGTTCGGCCGCAAGGGGCGAACCGACGGGCCGTACATTTTCTCGCTGAGCAAGCCGCTGACTGCGAGGGCTTGGTCACGCACCATCTCCGCACTCAGGCGGAAGCGCGGCCCGCGGGCGTAGTACCGATTGTCCGGATCCTTCTCCAATTGCTCCGGCGTCACCTTGCTCGTCTGCCGGTAGGCGGCGGTCATCACGAGCATTTTCAGGAACTTTTTCACGTCCCACTTTTGTTCGCGGAACTCAACGGCGAGCCAATCGAGTAATTCCGGATGGCTCGGCAAGTCGCCCTGCGAACCGAATTCTTCAGACGTCTTGACGAGGCCTAGGCCGAAGATCTGCTCCCAATAGCGGTTCACCGCGACGCGTGCCGTCAGCGGATTCTCGGCCGAGACGAGCCACTGGGCGAGGGCGAGCCGGTTGACCGCTGCGGCTTTGGGCAGCGCCGGGAACACGGCGGGCACACCTTCGCTCACGACATCGCCGAGGTCTTGGAAACTGCCGCGATACTGGAGCTTCGTGACGCGCTTCTTCCCGGCGGCGAGTTCCTTCATCACCGGCACCGACACGGCGGCGGGGATCGCCGCGAGTTCTTTTTTCAAAGTCTCGAGCTTCGTCTTGAGCGCCGGTTGATCCGCGGCCGCTGCAGCCTTCAGCGCCTTGTCGGCATCGGCAACTTGCTTGGTCAGGTCGGCGCGGTTCTGCTTGCGTTCCTCCGGTTCCGGCAGGGAATGCCGCGGCGTTTCGTCGCCCCGGTCGGCGTCTTCGGTCTGGTTCAGAATCGCATACAGTCCGAAGTATTCCTTCTGCGTGATCGGATCGTACTTGTGCGTGTGGCACTGGGCGCACGCGGCCGAAGTCCCCATCCAGACCGACAGCGTCGTGTTCACGCGGTCGACCACGGCGATGCTGCGGAACTCTTCGTCGTTGGTGCCGCCTTCGCTGTTCGTCATCGTGTTGCGGTGGAAGGCCGTGGCGATGATTTGCTCGTCCGTCGGCTTCGGCAGCAGATCCCCGGCGAGTTGTTCGATGGTGAATTGGTCGAACGGCTTGTTCGCGTTGATCGCCTGGATGACGTAATCGCGGTAGGGCCAAATGATCCGCGGCGGGTCGTCGGCGTAGCCGGAGCTGTCGGCGTAGCGGGCGAGATCGAGCCACGTCCGGGCCCAATGCTCGCCGAAGCTCGGCTTCAAAAGCATCTTGTCGACCATCGTTTCGTAGGCGTTCGTGCCGGGCTCGCCGAGGAAATCTTCGACTTCTTTCAGCGTCGGCGGCAGTCCGGTCAGGTCGAGCGCGACGCGGCGGATGATCGTCGGTTTGTCGGCTTCGGCCGACGATTTCAAACCTATCGCATTCAATTTCGCCAGCAAGAACGAATCGATCGGCGTCTTCCCGCCCGCCGGCACAGTCGGGCGTTCCTGCTTCACGTAGGCCCAGTGCTGCGCGTACTTCGCCCCTTGCGCGATCCACGATTTCAGTGTGGCGACTTCCTTCGCCGTGAGGTGCTTGCCGATGCGCTTCGGCGGCATCGTGTCCGCATCGGTGCTGTCGAGCACGACCCGTTTCAAGATTTCGCTGGCATCTGGCTTGCCGGCCACGAACCCAACGGCCCCGCCCGCTTTGCCGGTGGCGCCCTCGAAGGTATCGAGTCGCAGATCCCCCTTGCGGACCTTTTCATCCGGCCCGTGGCAGGCGTAGCAGTTGTTGGACAAGATCGGCCGGACATCGCGGTTGAAGTCGATGACCGGCTCGGCAGCCGGAGCTGCGGTGGCGAAAAGTAGTCCGGCGAAGACGAGGGGCAGTCGGTTCATGAGGAGGGGCGTCCGAAGGCGGGAGGTAATGATATTGTGTCGGAAATCGCCGGCGCTAGCAACGATATCTTCCGCGAGTACCGCAATTGCCCGGGGGCGTGGACTCGACTACGATTTCCACGCCGATCCCGCTGGGCCGAAGCGATGACTGAACCGGAATGGCCCGATGCCCGCGAACGCACAGGCGGAAATGGCGTCGATCCCGGTGAAGATCCGCTGCCTGAGTTGCGATGGCCTGAACGACGACTTGGCCAAGTTCTGCCAGTAATGCGGCGCGGCCTTGCGGGCCATGGATTCTTGAAATCCAAGCCAGCACCTCCTCTAAATTTGCCATTCCCCTTCGATACAATGAACGTGAATCCCTCACCCGACCCCGGCTTGTCTCCGTATGACCGACACTTTCGATTTGCGCGCCGAGGGCATCGCCTCGACCGGACCGCTCCACCGCAACCTCGCCCCGGCCGGGTTGATCGAAGCCGCCCTGCGCCGGGGAGAAGGCCTCCTCACGAACTCGGGCGCATTCGCCGCGTTCACCGGTGCC
>JBBRUN010000442.1:0-4869 GCA_038247765.1 Gemmatales bacterium
AATCGACCCGGCGATCTGGGCCGAATCGGACGATACTTCGTCGAATCGGAAATCGGTCGGGGCGGAATGGGTCTCGTGTTTCAGGCATGGGATCACGACCTTCAGCGTACCGTCGCACTCAAAGTCCTGCGTATCGGCCGAGACGACCGCACGTCCGCGGAGCGTTTCTTACGCGAAGCACGGTCGGCCGGGACAGTCCGCCACGATCATCTCGTGCCCGTTCTGGATGTGACCGAAACGGAAGACGGTCGACCGGTGATCGTCATGCCGCGCATTGCGGGCCAGACGTTACGCGAATCGTTGAAGAGGCAGTCGACCTTAACTCCCCGTCAAGCGGCCACGATCATTCGACAGATCGCAGACGGGTTACACGCGATCCATTCCGCTCAGCGAATGCGGTGAGTAGAGGCACACCCGAGTTTTTGAGCCATCGGGCCGGATGACTTCACGGGTCGAGTTGGGCAAAGCGAGGAGATACCGCAACAAAAGCCGATACATGGCGAGCGGTTTGAGGCCACCGTCGCCGAGTGCGTCGCTTCGCGAGTTTTTCTGGACTCGGAAGAGATGCCCCGAAGTGAGTTCGGCTTTCTCGATGTATTCCTGAATCGACTGGCTCGCTGCGAAGTGCAAACCGATGGTACTGCGCCGGTCTTCTTTTTCCCGAAGCCGAACCGTGGCACCGCACTCGTCGTTGCTAAAGTCGGCGACCGACAATGAGCAACCGGCGGCCAACCTCGCGCCCGAGTAGACAAAGAACTTGAGGATCGCCCGATCTCGATAGTCGAGAAGCGAGTCGCCGGATGGCGTCGAAATCAGCTCGCGAGCGCGAGCCAATGTGAGGGCTTTGGTTTCGATGACCGCATCACTTGAGGCCCGAGGGATGAACTGCGAATAGGCCGGGTTCGGCACGATGATCGGCAAATGGAGTTCTGCTGCCGATGCGGCGAGGTATTTGTAAAAGCCGGAGAGCGAGGAAATTAGCCGGTTGATCGTCTTCGGAGCCGCGTTCGAGGCGACCAAGAAGTCCCGATAGCCTTGCACGGTTTGAACCGAGATTTGCAGAAACTTCGAGGCGTCTTCTGGCCAGCGAAGCCCCAAGTAGCCCCGGACGAAGTTCATCACATCCTGATCGTACGAACGCCGTGTGTGCGGACTCGTACGCCGGCCGAGCCAGCTTTCGTAGATCGCAGCGACCGAGAACAGGAACTTGCGGACTTTCTCTTCAACCTGCGGTGTAGCCTGTCCATGTAGAATCGGCGGGAGTTCGGAATCGGCTGAAATAAGTGAGTTTTCTTGAGGCACGCCCAAGAACTACCGCATCGCAAGAGATCTGTCACGAGGAAAGGTAATCCATTTTACCTATCCTCGTAAAAGGGGAATCAGAAAGTTCGGTAGTGGCCCATTAGTGTGTTGATCCCGGCTGCCGTCGAGATTCGACCAGAGTCAACAGCGATTCGACCGAGTGGAATGGCGGCCGGTGTAACATGCGGTGACAGTTCGCGCAGACAATGGCGATGTCTTCGAGCCGGCTGATCCGCTTCCCCTTCGCCTGGGCCATCGGCAGCGTGTGGTGACCTTCCGCGAAGCCTAGACCGCCTTCACCGTACACCGCCGCGAAGTCGAATCGGCACACCTCGCATTCCAGCTTCCCACAGCCTTGCATGACCTGGGCTTTCTTATCCGCGATCAGTTGACGACTTCTTCGCTCTCGCTCGATAGAACGGTGGCGGAGTAACTGTAGGCCTCCTTCGACGTAATCGCGTGTCGGGTTTGTCGCAGCTTGCTGTTGCGGCAGAGCTACTGAAGTGGCTCGGTAGTAAGCTTTCTTCCGCGTTCTCTGTAACAGGTACTGGCCGGCCTTGCAGATGGTGCAAACGCCGTCCTTGTCTTCCAAGCCGTTGCAGTGGTCAGATGGCTGAAAGAAGCAATCTTCGTTCTTGTCGCCCGTCACGTCCGTATACAACTGGATAATTATATTTGTTTTTATCTCGACCGCAAACCGGTCCGGGCGGCTTTGGATTGTCCTGAGGAGTGCCTCGTGGCACCTCGTTGCTCGGTCGCTTAAACTGTTGCCCATTACTCGACTCCCTTGATTGCAAACAGTCTTGAAGGTATCGTGAGCGCCTTCAGGCCAACCGCTATTTTAGTCTTGGCCCCTCGCGTACTGAGTACGACCGTCCAGAGAATCGAGTCGCCAAACTGATCGACCTGCTTGAGGTAATCGCTAACTGCACTGCGAGGAGTATCGGCGTCGAAGCGGTAGCGGCTGTCGCGCAGCTTGCGGGTCACGCCGTCCAGAATGACACGCCTCACAGCCTCGTCCTTTTCGATCAAGCCCCGAAGAACTTGCGAAGCGACTGCGAGGAGTTCGTCGCTGCAAGTCCCGTCGAGTTTGGCTGCGCCCGCATTAATCCCCTCGGCCTTGCGTGCCGCGGCCTCGGCGTACTGCTTGAGCACTCCTTTCAATGTCGGCGACGTCACCCCGAACTGGTGCAGGTAGTGCCCCGCCGCCAGCAGCATTTCCGTTTGCGCGTTGCGCACGTCGGGCAACTCGCCCTTCGCCATATCCTCAAGGACGCGTCCGAGGTCGAGGCCCTTGACGCCGTACACGCGCTCGGCGATGATCGTCGCCGTATGCGCAAGCAGTTTGCGTCGTCGGTCTGCAGGTTGCGTCGCCAACAGGGGACGCAAGTGGATATGGTGGACTTGCAGGCCTCCTTCGAGGAGGACATTCAAGGCAGAAATCTCGTAGCCGATCAGCAAATGCTCGAATGCCGTTTCCCCAGGCCACATCTTGTCCGTACCGAACAGATTGACGACGGCGAAGTCTTTTTTCGGCGGAGCGACCTCCACGAGGAACCGCTGCTTCTGCATCCGCAGATGGCGGGGAATCGGGTTGTGCAGCCCGTGTTGCTTGCGATCGTCCATCGATTCCGGTAGGGCGCTCTCGGCGCGCACCACCTCGGCCGAGCGGTGGCCGTCGAGCCATTCGTCGGCGACTTTGCGCAGCGGGGGATAGTCTCCCAGCAGGGCCAGGAAGGCCCCGGCGCAAAAGGGTTCGTCGACCAACCAACCGTCGAAGTACTGCCGCAAGGCGTCGACGCTTCTGTGGAACGCGGGTTCCAAGGATACGACGGACGACGGCGCGGCTGGCACAGCCCCGACTTTGAGCGGCTTCGGCATTTGCGTGTGGACCACAGGTCGGAGCATTTCCGCCTGTCGCGGATCGAGCTGGTAGGAACGGGCCACGCCCGAGGCAATACAAAGCATCGCCGGGTTCTTCCACTGCCCCTCCTGATTCAAAAGGCGTAAGCCATCGAGCCTCTCCACGCACTCGGATTCTGCCGCCAACAATCCGAGGTAGGCGCCGAACACCCGTTCGATCTTCTGTTTCGCCTGCCCATCCGCCTCGCCGTGCCGGCGCTCCAAGTACGCGAGGATTTTCTGCAACCGGTCGATCGGCACAGCACGATCGAGGTTCGGGACGAGCCGCTGCGCGAGCAAACCGTCGGCGCCGGCGGACACGACGCGCACCAGTTCCACCACCGGCATTATGTCAGCAGGAGCGTCGTCGAACGACCGCAGCCAGTCGGTCGTGCGGTCCGGCGTCCGCAGGTCGATCTTTCCGATTTGGAAACGCGGTTCGCGAACCAACAGCGGAGCGAGGAGATCGAAGAACCCCCCGGCATTCGGGAACAGCCGGCCAATGGCGCTGTAGCCATCGTGCACGCGCAGCTCTTCGCTCAGCCGGGATTCCAAAACCGGGTCGCCTGCCACCGGCGTTTGACCGGCGAGTAAGAATTCCACGGTCCGACCGTAGGCGGTGTGGGCCAGCACACGCTTCGGGGCGACAAACTCCCCCGAGATGCTCGGTAGCCATGGCGCTGTGATCAGCCGCTCCCGCAAGTCCGATCGAGGCGAGCCGATGCGCGACAGTGCCGCCGCGATCGACTTCCAGTAGTCGTGGGCCGCGTTGTCCAATGCCACCTCTAACATTTTTGTTTCGTCGAAGACCGGCGCAAGCTGCTGTTGGATCGCGGCCAGCCTCGGGTCGGCTTCGCGGATGAGGATTGTGCAGAGGTCACGGACCTCGGCCGGAGGGTCGAAATCTCCTCGCCAAAAGTGCAATGGCTTGATCGAGTAGCAGTGGCCGTCGGTACCGCGGTGCAGGGGGAGGGAGCGGAGCAATTCCCCACGATTCTCCCACGCGCGCAGGATGGAGGCGCGTTCGGCGTCGGTGAACTCCCACTCGAAGACGTTCACTTCGACGTTCACCAAGACTTTCGCGGTGCCGTCGGGGTCGATGCCGTGGAGATTCAGCCGCGCGCGTTGGGAGCTGTTGAGCTCGGCGACCACCGGGAGCAGCGAGACCATGTGGCCGCTCGTGGGATCGGACGCCACCGCTTTGCGGGTGATCCGAGCCCACACATCGTCGCCGGCCGACTCGATGAGCAGCGGCACCTCGGTGGAGAGATCCGGGTTCCCGTGGATGAGGTAGCGCAGCGATCCTAAGCGGTCCGGATGCTCGGACGACGCGAGCAGCTTTCGGAAGAGAGGCACGCGCAGCCCGGCATCTGCGAGCTTCGGACGGAGCTTCAACAGAGCTGAGATCGCGAACGCATCGCAGGGGTGCAGCGTTTCCTCGATGAGCAATTGTGCGGTCATCGCGTCCACGCACTAAAGTGGACCCCATTTGCAAGACCAAAAAGGAGCGTTCGAGAGCTCCCTTTCTGCCAGTGTGATTTTTGGCTGTCATCGTTCTGTCATTGACCCGGTGCGGGACGATGACAGCCAAAAACTCACACTCCCCCGTGCACGAACGCCGGGGTCTTGTTCCCCAACGACTGATGCGGCCGAACCCGATTGTAA
>JBBRUN010000443.1:0-4859 GCA_038247765.1 Gemmatales bacterium
CTTGGCGATGTTCGGTTGCTTCACCTTGTCTTTGTAGCGCGCTTCGTCCTCGGGGCGCACGTCCAACGGGGCGTGCGAGGCGTTCGTGGCGATCGTGCAATAGAACGGTTTGTCCTTCCCCTTGACCGCTTCGATCCAAGTCGTGGCTTCGCCGAAGAAGACGTCGGTGCAGTAGCCTTTGGTCTTTTCGAACTTCCCGTTGTGCAAGATCGTCGGGTCGAAATACTTGTTGCCCGGCGCATCGCCGCAACTCCCGGTGTAACTCTGGCCGATGCCGCCGCAGCCGTGGATGAACATTTCGTCGAACCCGCGCCGGCTCGGCCAGCGGTCGGGTTCGTCGCCCAAGTGCCACTTGCCGAAAATCCCGGTCGCGTACCCGACCGATTTCAGCTCCTGCGCCAGCGTGGTCGCTTTCGGGGTCAGGCGTTCGCGTTCGTGGATGGTGTGCGTCACCCCGTTTTTGAACTCGTGTCGACCGGTGAGCAGGGCGGATCGCGTGGGTGAGCAGGTCGGGCTGACATGGAAATCGGTGAAGCGAACCCCTTCCGCGTGCAGGCGATCGAGGTTTGGGGTTTTGAGGATCGGGTTGCCATGGGCGGAGATGTCGCCGTAGCCCTGGTCGTCCGTGAGGATGAAGATGATGTTCGGCTTCTTCCCCGCGATCGGGTCGGCGGCCGTGGCCACGGCGAGGTTCAACCCCATGATGAGTACGAGCGCGGCGGTAGAGCGAATCACGAGCGCACCTCTCGGGCACATCGACTGGAAGGGTGAGAATTGCGATAATACCAACAAACCTTCCGAACGTGTTTGTCTCTCGAAAATTCGCTGACGGCTTTTGTGAACCGTGCGGGCCGATTCGACACCCGCGATTGGAGATGAGCCTTCAATGTCTTCCAACAAGAAACCGAGACGACCGCGGCCGAATCTGCCCGCTCCCCGTCGCTCCGTCGTCGGCCGCTCGCGCCTCCCGATGAGGATCTGCATCGGAATCCTGATCGCTGCTGCGCTCTTGGGCCTCGCATACGAGTTTGTCCTCCGTCCCAAACCGAACTCCAACCCGCCGCCGGCGATGGTTTGGATACCGGGGGGCGAATCCACGATGGGCAGCCTCGATCCGAACTCCCCGGGAAATGAACGACCTGCCCATGCGGTGCGCCTCGAAGGGTTTTGGATCGACGAACAAGAAGTGACGAACGCTCAGTTTCAAGAATTCGTCGTCGCCACTGGGTACGTGACTACCGCCGAGAGAATTCCCGACTGGGAGGAAATGAAAAAGCAGCTGCCCCCCGGCACACCGAAACCGGATCTCGTTCCCGGCTCGTTGGTGTTCACGCCACCGGCGTTCGCCGTACCTTTGGACAATCCTTCGCTCTGGTGGAAGTGGGTCGCCGGCGCGTCTTGGAAGCACCCCGAAGGCCCAGGGAGCGATTGGGCGGGCCGCGAACAGCATCCGGTCGTCCACGTGAACTGGGACGACGCGAACGCCTATGCCCGATGGGCTGGCAAGCGACTCCCCACCGAAGCGGAGTGGGAGTACGCCGCCCGGGGAGGTCAGGCGGGGAATCGCTTCTGCTGGGGAGACA
This sequence comes from Gemmatales bacterium, assembly GCA_038247765.1. Lineage (GTDB taxonomy): Bacteria > Planctomycetota > Planctomycetia > Gemmatales > Gemmataceae > JALHQU01. Next base: position 1,584 of record JBBRUN010000443.1, read on the forward strand.
AGCCCGTGTCCGACGGCGAGGGGGCGAAAGCCAACATTTGGCAGGGGACGTTCCCTCACCGGAACACCAAGGCGGACGGTTGGGACCGCACGGCTCCGGTGAAGATCTATCCACCGAATGGCTACGGCTTGTACGACATGGCCGGCAACACTTGGGAGTGGTGTTCGGATTGGTATCGGGCGGATGCCTACACGCGGCGCCGCGGAGTGACGATCGACCCGAAGGGGCCGGATGATTTCTGGGATCCGAGAGAGCCGCTCGTTCCCAAGAGGGTGACCCGGGGAGGATCGTTCCTTTGCCACGCCGACTATTGCGAGAGTTATCGACCCGCCGCGCGGCAAGGCACAGCCGTGGATACGAGCGCTTCCCACATCGGTTTTCGGTGTGCAGTCTCGCGGAGTGAATGGGAAAGCAAGAAGTGAGGTCCGATACGCCCGAGTTGCACCAAGGTTCGGGACCGAGTGGTAGTCCTACCGGACATGCATGCTTCCAACTTCTAATGCGAATGGAATGAGAAGCGTGATCCGCTCAAGCAGGGTGCTGCGACGTCCATGATGGTATCGGGCATCTACTCTTTGTTTGTGCTTTTCGGAACCGTGTAGCCGACGGTTTTGATCAAATTGGAAAGCTCGGCATCCAGTTTCTTCAGAAGCACTGCATCTGAGGCGAGGTTCTTAATCTCGTACGGGTCAGCTGTGAGGTCGAACAGTTCGGTCCACTCGGGATGGCCAGGGTACTTGACCATTTTGTGCGTGGAGGTACGGAGGGCGTAACAGGTAGGTACGTCGCCCAGTTCTTTGTAATATTGGGCCAAGAACGACTGCCGCCAGTCGGCCGGTTTGCGCCCCGCAGCCAACTCCTTCCAACTGGCCCCTTGCATCTCCTTCGGCACTTTCACGCCGGCGAGGTCGAGGAAGGTCGGGGCGAGGTCAATGTTCAGCACCATGTCATCGACCGTCTTTCCCTTGCCGAACAGCCTTGGGTAGCGGACCAACATCGGGATGCGGAGCGACTCGTCGTAGAGTGACCGTTTGTCGCCGGAGTTGTGTTCGCCGAGATAGTAGCCGTTGTCGCTCGTGTAGACGACGACGGTGTCTTCGGTCAGCTTCAGTTTGTCGAGCGTGTCGAGCAATCGGCCGATGTTCTCGTCCACACCAGCGATGTGTCGCAGGTAGTCGAGGTGGACGGCGTTGTCAGCGAGCCCAGTCGGAAACTTGTCGGTCTTCGCATCCTTCTTCTGAAAGATCGCGGGCACGCCGCAGTTGGGGGTCCGCCGGCTGGTCTCGTCGGCGTATAGCTTGCGCAGCCGCTCCGGCAGGTTATTTCCGCCCCGCGGGCTATGCGGACTTTTGAACCCGACCACCATGGAGAACGGCTTGTCGCGGTTCTCTGTCATCCACTTGATGGCGTAGTCAGTGCTTACCTCATCCACCCACCCTTTCGTCGGGGTGGTCTTGCCATCGATCTCGAAAGGGCAGTCTTGGTACCGCCCCTGACCGACGAAACTGGCCGAGTAGTCGAACCCCGGCCGCTGGCCACTCTGGTTGCCCATATGCCACTTGCCGACGTAGGCGGTCTTGTACCCGGCGTCTCGCAATAGGGTGGCGTGGGTAAAAGCCTCTTTGGGGAACGGTTTGCTGTTGTTGGTGATGTCGTTGGCGTGGTTGTACCGGCCCGTGAGGAACGCCGCCCGGCTGGGACCACAGAGGGACAAGGGGACGAAGGCGTTGCGGAATCGGACTCCCTCAGCCGCGAGGCGATCCAAGTTGGGTGACTTGAACCACGGAAAGCGCGCTGTCTTGTCCTGCTCCTTCTGTACCACGCCCATCGCGTCCGATCGGTGGTCGTCGGTGTAGATGAAAACGAAGTTCGGTTCGCGGTCGGCGGCAGCCGCCGGTGCTAGAAGCGAGCAGACCGCCACGAGGGTGATCAGGACGCGCGATCTCGAAAATTGAAGTGAGTTCATTGGGAAGAGTCTCTATCACTTCAGGAGTTATTTCTTGAGCAGATCCACCATCGCCCGGCCCATGCCCAGTCCGACGTTCATGTAGGTCCGCGCGTCGCCGTTGTAGTGGCCGTTGGACGCGCCCCCCAGGCTCAGGGGATGGCTGTAGACGGTGGCGACGGTGCCCTTCAACCGCGGGTGCTTGACTGGGTCGCTGATATTCATCATCGCGTTGAAGATCAAACCGTCGTTGCCGGTAGCCTTCTCCTTGTCCGTCTGCCCGAGCGTGGCGAGGACGAACTTGGCCTCGGGTGCATTGAAGTCTTTGCGTAGCGACTTGATGAGGTTCACGAGGTTGTGCTCGTAGCGGGTGGCGTGGCCCTCCTTGTAGCGGTCACGATCGCCCTGCCACCACATGAAGCCGGCGACCTCGTACTTCGTCGCACCGGGGTAGTATTCGCCAAGCTTCTCCAGCACGGCCTTAGCATTCTTGACGTCGTCGTCGTACTGCTTGCCGGCGTACCAGTTGACCTCCTTGGGCTCCTCGCCCTTGACCCAACGCTCGGCCTTGTCCTTCGAACCGGCATAGACCCACGTCACTTTCTGCTTGGTCTTGGGGTCGATTTCCTCGGATTCGTAACGCTCGCTGCCAGGTGGCAGCAGATCCCAGCCCAGTGCGCGGTTGCCGATGCAACTCTTCAGGACGAGCACCGGCTCACTCAAAGCGTTGCCCAACTCATGCCCGATACCGATCTCTGGGCCGATCGTGTTGCCCTTGATCGTCATCCATTCGTTGTTGTGCACGTCCATGCTGCCGCTGCGGCTGACCATGACGCGGACATTGCGGACGTCTTGTCGCACGGTCCAGGCGCTGGCGTCGTCGACGAGAAAGGGATAGAGTTTCTCTTTCTTGACAGCGTTTTCCAACGAGCCTGCCTTGTCGATGCCCGCGACCTTGCCCGCGCCGAGCATGTTGGACTGACCCATCAAGATGAACACTTTCACCGGTTTGGACATGTCCGCCGGTTTGCCATCGGGGCGCGGCAAGGGCTTGGTGGTCTCTTCTGCGCGTAGGGGCAGCCCGAGACTCATCGCGCCAAGGGTAGCCATGATCAGCACAAACAGTCGTCGTTGCATGACATCTCTCCTGTTGAAAGTAATCGAACGGCAACGGCTTGCACGTTACGCGAGGAACTCTCGGATTGGACCTTTCTGATTCAGTTTGAGCCGTTCGAGACCGAGGTCGAGGTCGCCGTAGTGTGGGATCGGGTTGCCGGAGGCATTGAGGATTGTTGTGTACCAGTTGCCGAGTGTCTTGTGCCCCTCTTGGC
>JBBRUN010000444.1:0-4853 GCA_038247765.1 Gemmatales bacterium
CACGGCCAGCGCCCCTTTGGCGCCGTTCCGCACGACGCGGTTGCCGAGCGTCGGCGCTTCGTCATCAAGGAGGTTCTCGGTGATGCCGATCGCACAGTAGACGACGTACTTGTTTCCACTCTCGGCTTCGTCGCCGATGCCGAGCACTTCGTAAAATGCCCCTTTGAAATGCTGGTACGTCCCCAATATCGGATCCTTCGCCATAAAGCCCCCGCCAGTGGTCGGTGATCGGATTGAGCGCTGAGCCTATTCTACTTGGGGATTCGATGACGCGACGCGCCCTGCTCCTCGTGAACCCGAAAGCGCGGCAAGGTTCCGGCCAGTCGGGCGCGGCGGCCGAACGGCTCCGGGCCGCCGGCTTCGAGGTGGTCGAGCCCGATCCCGCCGACGAATCCGGCCCGACCGAGAAAATCCGCCGCTATCGGGATCGCGCGCATTTGATCGTGATCGGCGGAGGCGATGGCTCTGTCAACGCTGCGGCCACAGGGCTGCTCGAAGCCGGTCTCCCTTTCGGATTGTTACCACTCGGCACCGCCAACGATCTCGCCCGGACGCTCGGTTTGCCCACCGACTTGGCGGCGGCGTGCGCGGTCATCGCCGCCGGGCACACCCGTCGCGTGGATGTCGGACTCGTGAACGACCGGCACTTCTTCAACGCGGCGAGTTTGGGATTGAGCTCGAAGATCGCCAAGAAGTTGACCGGGGGCGCGAAAAGTCGTTGGGGGGTATTCGCTTACATCGCCACGGCGGTGTCGGTGCTGTTCCACGCCCGCCCCTTCTCGGCCGCGATCCACTGCGACGGCGCCGTGTACCGCGTGAAGACGGTGCAGATCACCATCGGCAACGGCCGGCACTTCGGCGGCGGGCTGACGGTCGCCGAGGACGCCACCATCGACGACGGCCTGCTCGACGTGTACAGCCTCGAAATCAACCATTGGTGGCAACTGCTGCCGCTACTGCCATCGATGAAGTCGGGCACGATCGGGGCTTGGCCCAAAGTGCGAGCGTTGAAGGTTCGCGAAGTGGAGATCGTCACCCGGCGCCCGAGGTCGGTGAACACCGACGGCGAACTGACCACGAAAACTCCCGCCACATTTCGCGTGCTTCCCGGCGCCCTGTCGATCTTCGTGCCGGCCGACGTTAATAGCCCTGCTCCGCAATGATGTCTCCCCATTCCCCAGCGATTCTCGCCTTCAATTCCAGGGTTTGCTCGTACTTGTTCGTCTCGTAACTGGAGCTGCGCCGGGCATACGCTTCGAGCTTCGGCCGAGTCATGTCGAAGCCGTCCAGATTCAGCCCCGCGTAGATGCGCTCGGTGCCGGCGACCAAATCCTTCACTAACTCCTCGTAGCGGACCTCGACGAGGTTTCCCTTCGGGATGATCCCCTTGGTCGCTTCGTAGCGCTCGTGGATTGTGCGGAACTCGCGGAAGACCTTCGCTTCCAACTCCGGTGAATGCGTCGGCGTCTGGAAGCCGTGGCGCTTCGCCATCGACATCCAGAGGTTGACCGTCGACGAGAAGAGCACGCGCGGATCGCGGACGATGTGCACGAACTTGGCGTCCGGGAACAATTCCAACAGCGCCGGCACGCGGGCCGTGTGCGGGGGCGATTTCAACACCAACCGCCGCGGATCCTTGTAGGCCACGGCCTGCACGAACCGGTAGAATGTACGCTTCCATGCGGCGTACTCGCGCGGCGTCAGGCCGCTGAGGTCGAGCGCGCCGGGGTGGATGGTCGCGTTCTTTGGGAAGGCGAAGTCGGTGTACGTGCTCGGCATCCCGAGCAGGGCCAATGCGAATTCGTCTTCCTGCGGGCGGTCCCACCCCGCGGCCATGTTGTCCATCGGACGTTTATCCGGCAGCAAGATCGAACCGTACTTTTTGAACAGCCCTTCGGTCAGGAGGAAATTGCATGGCTCGAAGCATTGCAGCGTCGTCGGCGACGTGTGGCGGTCGTCGAGGATCAGGAGTTCGTGCAGTAGCGTCGTGCCGGTGCGCCAGTGGCCCAATACGAACAGCGGCGGTTGGTCGATCCGCGTCCGGGCGATGCGATCCCCGTGCAAACTCGTCTGGCTCCAGCGCAGTAGCGTCTGCCCGAAGCTGACGCCCGACACGATAGCGGCGATGTACCAATACGGCGGCTCGACGCGGAAGCGGTTCTTGCTCAGCAATTTTAGCCAGGCGAAGAAGTCGCAGCCTTCCCAGACGCGGGGCGCCCAAGTGCGGTGGGTCGGTTTCTTGTCGGAATTCATGGGTTTAGTGAATCGAAATCGCCCGCCGCGTCAACCGCCGCCGCGGACGACGATGCGCCGTTCGCCGCTGCGGAACGCCTCGGCCGTCAAGCCGGTGCGGTGGCTGCGCAGCGTGATCGCCCCGTGCATCTCCGTTTGCCAAAGGATCGCATTCGGCCCGCAGTCGCTCTCGCGGATGAAGTTCGCGTAAAAATCCCCGCGACTGACCGCGATGAACTTCGGCTCGGCCCACGCGTTCCACTGCGGTGGGAATGCCGCCTTGCTGCCGTGGTGCGGGGCTTGCAGGACATCGACCGGCCGCGGCGCGCTTCCGAGCAGTTGAGCCGCGCCGGTCTTTTCGATGTCCCCCGTCAATAGGAACGCGTGCCCGGCGTGTCGGATCCACAGCACGAGGCTGCGCTCGTTCTCGATCCCCGGCGGGCCGACCGGCGGCGGATGCAGCACTTCGAAATGCACATCGCCCGCGCTGAATTCTCGGCCGACGGATACTATGCGCGTTTCGACGTTTCGCTTCTTCAACACCAGCAGTGTCTCGGCGACTTGGGGCGTCGGTTTTTCCGCGAAGCTCGGGGTGAATGTGACCCGGCCGACGGCGAAGCGATTCGTCAATTCCACGAGGCCGTTGAAATGGTCGGCATCGGCGTGCGAGACGAATACCTCGTCGACGCGGCGGATACCGCGCGACCAGAGGTACGGCGCCACGACGCGGCGGACGACATCCGGCCCGCCGGTCGTACCGACATCGTAAAGCAGGCAGCGGCCATCGGACGTTTCCAACACGATGCAACTGCCGTGGCCGACGGCGAGGAACGTCATGCGCAGTTCGTCCGCCGGGCGATCCGCCGTGGGAATTAGGAAGCCGAAAAGGATCCACGCGAGCAGACCCGCGACGAGCCGGCGACTGCGCGGCAGGCCGATGAGCAGGATCGCCACGACGAGCGCATAGAAGATTAAGAGCCACCAGAGCGGGACGCCGGGCAGGTAGGCGATGCCGCCGGGTAGTCCGTCGGCCGCGTGGACGACGCCGTCGCAGGCGCCCAGTGACAACCGGGTGACAGCGGCCAACGCATCGCCGAGGCCGGGCACCGGCGCCAGCAAGAAAAGCAGGAATCCGGAGACGAGGGCGACCGACGTGAGCGCGACGAGGATCGGCCCCACGAGCAGCCCCACGGGCGAGACGACGTTCTGCTGCGCCATCAACAGCGGCGTGTTGACGATGAACAACGCGAAGTTCACGAGGTACGCCGCGACGATGGTGCGCACGATTCCCCGGCCGATTCGCCACCAGATCGGCCGGGTGCTCTCGATCAATTGCTCCAGCGGCGTCAACGCCTTCGGTTCGACCCAACGGCCGATGCCGTAGATCAGGGTGAAGACACTCAAGAAGGAGAGTTGGCAACCGAGGTCGAAGGCGTCGGTCGGGTTGTTCGCGATCACGACGAGCCAAGCGAACCCGAGGGCATTGGCCGTGTGCACCCGGCGGCGCAAGATGATGGCCCCGCACACGGCGACGACCATGACGGCGGCGCGCACGGCCGACGGCCGGAACCCCGTGAGCAGCGCGTAGCCCACGATGATGGCGGCGACGACCCACGCGGCCCGGCGGCGGGGGACGCCGAAAGCGCCGAGCGCGAGCCAGACGAACGCCGCGAGCAGGACGAGGTGTTGGCCGGAGATAGCGAGCACGTGCACCACGCCGGTGCGCAGGAAGGCGTCCCACTCGGCGCGGTCGAGGGCACTGCCGTCGCCCAGCAGCAATGCGCGGGCGATGTTCGCTTCGCCGGCCGGGAGAGCATCGTTCAACGTGGCCGTGCCGTGCCGGCGGGTCGCCGACAGAATTCGAGCGTAGCCCCACGGGGCCGACTCCCAACGGGTGATTCCTGCAGTTGTCCCGCCGATGCGGAGTTCGCCACGCAGTCGCTGATTGCGGAGGGTATCGTTGGCATCGCGCTCGCCGGGGTTGCCCGGCGGCCGGGGTCGGCGCCATTGGCCGACGGCCTGCACCGTGTCCCCGGCATGCAAGCCCATCATCGGTGGCGCCGGTTCGCCTTCGGTCGGGTGTTCGACCCACAGGCGAACACGCCCCGACGCTGGGATCCACGTTCCACCGGCGTTTTCGATTTCGCTGACATCGAGCACGCTCACATCGAGGTCGTGGCGGCGCTCGGGCGCGAGCGGGTCGGCGAGGTTGCGGTGCCGGGTGATCGGATCTTCGAGGAGGGTGCCGCGGACGCTGGCGAAGCTCTTTTCGGTATCGATGTACTGCCCGACATCATCTGCTGGGAACTCGTGCGAATGAGCGTGGTGATGGGCGAGACCGAGCCCGGCGACGGCCAGCCAAAGCAGCGCGACGGCGTGCCGATGGCGGGTGAATTTCCAAGCGAGCACGGCGAGGAAGGCGAGGCTCAGTCCCGCGATGACGGAGCCGGTCGCGTAGCGGTCGATGAGGATGCCGAGGGTGGCAGCAATGGCAACAGGAACGAGTGGGGCGGAGGCGAATTCCCGCCACGGTGGGGACCGGTCGGGTGCCGGCAGCGCTTCGGCGGTCGCCACGCATCGGACTCCGGACTGATGGAAATCGCTACTTTACCGGATCTGGG
>JBBRUN010000445.1:0-4847 GCA_038247765.1 Gemmatales bacterium
AACATAGCGATTAAGCCTACACGCTGTTTTAAATTTATTCGGTCAATTTCCCAGTCATTTTTCGTTGACCTACAGCATCTTACGCCTCGAAGATGTGGTTGGAATAGGCGCACCGATCCGCCTGTGTCCTATGTTTACCCATCGGTGAAAGAGAAGGAGAGTTAGCGTGGCTACTTCGGTACAAATCGATTCGGCGCAGCTCAAGCTGATTTCTCTCGAGAGACAAGGTGAGTCTTGGCTTCTCGGTCACCACGAAGCGGAAGAATGCCACAAGTTCCGGACCTTCATCGCGATGGTCGGTGCGTTGTTCGCCGATGTATTCGATCTCGATCTGAAAATCCGCGAAGATCACCTTCAGAGTCGGGTTTTTAGCGAGGAATTGTTCAAGACGGCCGAAATCCTCGTGATGAAATGCTACTTCCTAGCTGTCAAAGTCGAGCGCACGGCGTCATGGTTCGAGAAGAAGGGCCACGCAGTCGAAGGGATTGTCGAACTCAGAAGCTGGTTGCAGGAGTTGCGTAGCTGCAACCAACCCTCCGACGAAGTTCCCGATTGGCTCGAGACCAAGCGACTCACCGCCGTCGATGAGCAACGGCACGGTCGAACCCTCGTAGGCTGGTCGGACTGATGGCTGAACCGAATCCACCCGACGAGGCTCCGGCAGAACCTGCGGGTCAGCGAAACGTCCGGACGCGTGAGTTTCGTTATCTCTACGAGGATCTGCCGGAGAGGATCCAGTCGCTGGGACACAAAGTTTACGCCCTTTTCGTCGAGGATCCGCACCATCCATCTCTCCAACTGCATCGTCTAAAAGACAATTCGAGGGGAAGCCATCATACTTCCAGTTGGTCTGTCTCGATCACGAGGAAGTACCGGACAGTGTACTTTGTAGATGGCGCTGTAAACGTGTGGTATCGGGTCGGAACACATGCAGATTATGACCGCCTGACCGGACACTGAAAAGTACCTACTCACCCGCTCTCGCCGGTCTTTTCGTCCGCTTTTGATCCGTGTCATCTGTGTTCGTTTTTTTCTCCGATGAGTAACTCCCCAGCCTCCCGACAGAGCACTTGCGCCTCGGGTTCGGTCGGCGCCTCGGCGATCACGCGCACGATCGGCTCGGTGTTGCTGGCCCGCACGTGCAGCCACCAATCGGGGCCGTCGAGCCGTAAGCCATCGAGCGAGTTCGTTTTCGCCTCCGGCCAATTGGCCTGAATCCTAGCGAGGGCCGGGGCGAGTTTCTCCTTCGGCACGGTGAACTTTGTTTTCAACATCGAATACTGTGGAAGATCGGCGACCAGCTGCGACAGCGGCTTTCTTTCTTCGGCCATCAGCGACAGAATCAGCCCCATGCCGATGAACGGATCGCGCACCCACCCCAAGCGCGGGTCGATGACGCCGCCGTTGCCTTCGCCGCCGATGAGCGCCTTCACCCGGCGCATCTCGGCGACGACGTTCGCTTCGCCGACGGCGCTGCGGTGGAAGGCACACCCGGCCGCGTGGACGATGTCTTCGATCACCCGGCTCGTGGACATGTTCACCACCACCGGCCCCTCGGCCTGCTTCAGCCGGTACTTCACCGCCAGCGCCAGCGTCAGTTCCTCGCTGATGCAGGCGCCGGTTTCGTCGATCAGCGCCAAGCGATCCGAATCGGGGTCGAGCGCGAAGCCGACGGCGGAACCGGATTGCTTCACCCACGGCGCGACCTCGGCCAAGTTCGCCGGCGTCGGTTCCGGTTCGTGGGCGAAGTCGCCGTCGGCTTCGCACTGGTGCTGGACGACTTCGCAACCGAACTCGGCGAGTAACTTCACGCCGAGCGGCCCGCCGGCGCCGCCGTTGCCATCGAGCAACACGCGGAGGCCCCGGCTGGCGATCGTCGCGGCGCTGATGTGCTCCAGCACGGCGCGGGCGTGGTCGTCTTGGACATCCGGCGGAATGCGGAGGGAGCCGATGCCATTCCACGCAGCCCGGACCGTCGCCCCGGAATCGTAGAGCATTCGCACATGCTGCCCCTGCTCCGGCGCCAGCACGGCGCCGTCCGGGCCGAAAAGCTTGAGGCCATTCCACGGAGCCGGATTGTGCGAGGCGGTGATCATGATCGCCCCGGCGGCGCTCAAGTTCCGCACGGCGATACCGACGGTCGGCGTCGGGGCGATGCCGAGATCTTCGACGGTGCAGCCGACCGATTGCAACCCGGCGAAGACGGCGTGCTTGAGCATGTCGCCGCTCGGTCGGCTGTCGCGGGCCACGAGGACGCGGCCGCCTGTCAGGTGCGTCCCCAGCGCCGCCGCGAACCGACAAGCCGCTTCGGGCGTGAGCGAATCGCCGACGATGCCGCGGATCCCCGAGACGCTGACGATGAGATCCATGGTGCATCCAGTGCGGAGGGTGCTGTTATTGTGCGCGCGGTGGGGCGAATGGCGTAGGCCAAGTTCCCCGGCCACGTCCGCGCTGCGATTTCGCCCGATTTCTGCGGTTGCGCCGAAGCCATCTCGTAGAGTAACATAATTGACTCTGCTTCGACCGAGTGACCCTATGCCGCAAGTAGTTTTCTTGACGCCGGCCGACCTCCGCGATACCGTCCGGGCCATGGCGGTCGTCTCGCTGCTGCACGACAAGAACCGCGACGTGCGCTTCTGGCACGATCCGTCGATCCCGGCCGACGTCGGCACGTGGAAAGACGTGCTCGGCAACGAGTGCCGATTTCTGTTCCACAAAGCCGGGGCGGTCATCGTCGGCTTCGATCCCAAATCGGCACTCAACCCGTTCACCCGGGCCGAATCTCCCGAGAGCATCGTCGCGTATCCCGGCGTCTACGACGCGCTGCCCGGCGCCCTGAGCGCGGTGCTGCAGACGCAGCCGTTCGACGACGAATCCGAATACCACACGGCGACCTTCTGCCTCTGGAACACCGGCAAAACCAAGACGTGGACCAAAGGTTCCGTCAGCGCGCCGGCCGGCTCCGGCAAAGACGCCGACGGCCAAGAGCACCTGCTCGGCCGCATCCGAGGGTACTACACCGACTTCGCGACCGAATGCTTGAATATGGACAAAGTCGAACTCGACGAAGACGCCGTAACGGAATTGCTGTCGGGCGACGAGATCAGCGCCGAGTGCCTGAAGAAGTTGAAGCCGAAGCTCGACGTGGACAACGTCCGCGAAGACTTGGTGATGATGGGTTTCGTCGTCGGGGAATGAAATCCCATCCTGCTCGTCTCGCCCGCTGCGGCCCTTCGATCGTTGGAGAAATGATCCCGGTTCCGTCGTAGAACACTCCGGAGCGCAATTCCCGAGGTGTATCGCATGGCTGCCGCCGCGAAGGTTTCCCACTCCCGCATCTTGCTGGGCCTCATCCTCGGGGCGATCATCGGTTCGCTCGTCAATTACGTCACGACTCCCCCCGCCCCGCCGACGCTGAATCGAGACCAGCCCGAAGCACTCGCCGCCATCGCCGGGACCGCCGCGATCCCCTTAGAACCGGTTCACCCGAGGGCCGCGTGGGTCGGTTGGATCGTGAAGTACGTCGCCAAGCCGATCGGCGACATCTTCATGAACCTGCTGTTCCTCGCGATCATCCCGCTGGTATTCGCGTCGCTCGCGCTCGGCGTCACGCGCTTGGGCGGCTCCGGGAACGTCGGCCGGGTCGGCGCCAAGACGTTCGCTTACTTCATCGTCACCACGGCCTTCGCCGCTGTCATCGGGTTGTCACTCGTCAACGCTCTGCGGCCCGGCGATCAGGTGCCCGAAGCCCAGCAGAAGGAATTGCTCGACCACTACGCCAAGGAAGCCAAAGGGAAGCTCGAAACCAAGAGCGACTTCGGCATCGACACCTTCGTGAACGTCGTGCCGAAGAACCCGCTGAAGGCCTTCGGCGAGAAGGACATGCTCGCGGTCATCTTCACGGCGGTGCTCGTCGGCATCGCGCTGACGCAGATCGACGCGACCCGCGCCGCCGTCATCATCCACTTCCTCGAGGGCGTCAACCAGATCACGGAGTTCGTCATCGGCTTGGCGATGAAACTCGCCCCCGTCGGCGTCTTCGCCCTAATTTTCAGCACCACCGCGCTCTTCGGCTACAAGCTGCTGATCGCGCTGGGGGCCTTCGTCTTCACCGTCCTCGGCGGCTTGGCCATCCACCTCGTCGTCGTATTACCGCTGCTCGTCTGGCTGCTCGGCGGCATGAACCCGATCCACTTCTTCAAACGGATTTCGACGACGCTCGTCACGGCGTTCAGCACGAGTTCGTCGAGCGCGACCTTGCCGACGGCGATCAAAGACGCCGAGGAAAACCTCGGGATTCCGAAGCCGATCGCGCACTTCGTGCTGCCGTTGAGCGCGTCGATGAACCACAACGGCACGGCGCTGTTCGAATCGGTGACGGTGCTGTTCCTCGCCCAAGTCTTCGGCGTCGACCTCAGCATCGAACAGCAGATCATCGTTCTGGTGCTCAGCATCCTCACGGCGACTGGCATGGCCGGTGTGCCGGGGGGTTCGCTGCCGCTCATCGGCATGGTGCTGGTGACGGCGACCAACGGCAAAGTGCCGGCGAGCGCCATCGCGATTATTTTGGGGGTGGACCGCATTTTGGATATGTGCCGGACGACGGTGAACGTCGCGGCGGACATGACGACGGCCGTCTTCGTGGCCCGCACGGAACGCGGCCGCACGGCTTAGAAAAGGGACGCGTCTTCGTCCACGAATTCCATCGCGCGGAAACGCTCACCCGTTGCCCTCGTCGCGTCTAACAATGTCTATCTTTGACCTGCCCACGCCCATCCACACCCGGATTTCGGCCATTTCTTGTCACATTTCGGCGCATTTCGCTTCCTATCAATAGTGAACTGGCG
>JBBRUN010000446.1:0-4831 GCA_038247765.1 Gemmatales bacterium
GAAAGTGACAGGCCCGCTCGATTTCAAACTGGACGGCATCGACGGCAAAGTAGTCGATCTGTCGAAGTACAAAGGCAAAGTCGTGCTGTTCGTCAACGTCGCCAGCAAGTGCGGCTACACGAAGCAGTACACCGGATTGCAAGCAATCTATGAAAAGTACGAGAAGCAAGGCTTCGTGGTGATCGGCGTGCCCGCCAACAACTTCGGCGAGCAAGAACCGGGCACGAACGAAGAGATCGTGAAATTCTGCAGTTCGAAGTACAACGTCACCTTCCCGATGCTCGGCAAGGTTTCGGTGAAGGGCAAAGACATCGCCCCGCTGTACACCTTCCTGACTTCGAAAGAGACGAACCCCAACTTCTCCGGCGACATCGGCTGGAACTTCGAGAAATTCCTCGTCAACAAGAAGGGCGAAGTCGTCGGCAAATACAAGTCGGGCGTCGCCCCGGAGTCGGACGAACTGATCAAAGCGATCACGGCCGAACTCGACGCGAAGTAAGCGGATTGAACTTGCCCGACCCGAATGACCCGCGATACGCTCGCGGGTCATTTTCGTTGACACTGCGCTGGAAACCCCGATGCGGTTTGATCCCGTATTGAAACAGATCCCGTTGCTCGTTGTGATCGGTGTGGCGTTCACCGCGTGCGTCCAACGCTACGAGCTTCACCGGCGCGAATACGCGGCGAACTGGGTCGGCCTGGGCCACGACCGCAACGCCCACTATCGCTACGGACTGCAATTGGCCGCCGACGCGACCAACGGTGACGTCCATCGGTTCCTGATCGATTTCGATGCCGGGAGTTGGGTCTGGCCACCGCTCAACGGAATCCTCGTTGCGGCGGTCGCCCTCCTCGCGGGTCCAAATCCTGCAACGGCGGCGCTGCCGGCACTCCTCGGCTGGTTCTTGTCGATGGTGTTCGCATTCGCGCTGGCGAGCCGGAGCGCCGGTCGCTTCGGGGTGCCCGCCGGGTTTCTCGCCGCGGCCTGCGTCTTGGTCAGCCCGGCCCACCGGGCCTACGCCACCGATGTCATGCTCGAGAGCTTAGGCGCCGGCCTCACCTTGATGGCCCTGCACGCGTTCGTGGTGTGGTCGCAAGTTCGCACACCCCGGGCCGGGGCTTGGCTCGGCTTCGCGCTGTCGCTGCTGTTCTTCCAGAAATTCAATTATTGGCTGTTGGTCGCGTTCACAATCTTCGCTGCGCACGGGATCGAACAACGCGCCGAATATTGGCACTTGCTGAAACGACTGCGAAGAGACGTGCCTTGGCGGAGCTGGTTCGTCGGCCAGTGGCGGCGGCCGTTGAATTACCCGATTGCGATGCTGCTCGCGGTGGTCGCCGTATTTGCGATTGCGGGTGCGTTCACCATTGAACTCTTCCGGCAATCGTTGGCAGTCGAGTCGAATCAGATTTTCGTCGCCGTGGCATTCGCGCTCGCGCTCTTGCGCTTCACCATCTGGTGGTGGACCGGCGGTCGGCACACCGCACGGGCGTGGCTGTTACCCGAAGTTTATCCGCTTCTGTATTGGCACGCTTTCCCGGTGCTGATCTGGCTCGTGATTCCGTACCGGCTGCGAACTTTTATCTGGTACGTCAGCTCGGCGAACTCCGAGATGGAACACCACTCGACATTTTCGGAAGGGGCCCGGTTCTTCTTGGCCGGCATCGAAGGGGAATACGTCGCGTCGCCGGAGGTCTACCCCATCTTGGCCATCGGCGTGCTCGCGTCCATCGCGCTGATGGCCTTACCCCGTAGCTATCGCCCGAGCGGTTGGGCCGTGCCGCTTTTCGCGGTCGTCGCTTTGCTGCTGACCTTCAAACACCCCAATCACAAGCTGCGCTTCTTGCACACGGGCACCATCGGAGCCTACGTGGCCGCCGCGATCGGCTTCGCGGGTCTGTCGGGGACAGTGTGTCGAATCGCCGAAATCAAAGTCGGTGATTCGTGGAATCGCGCACTGCGGTACGGCTGTTACGGATTGTTGACGTTCGCCGCGATGGCGTTGATCGCCTGGGCGGGACGCGATCTCGAGCGCGCCGGGCACGCCAGCGAAGCGGGCCTGAACGGGCGGGGCACGAGTCTGCGGCCACTGACCGAAACCGTCGCCGCGTTGCTGCCGGCGGGTGAGCCGGTGGCCGTATTCAGCAGCGGCCCTTCGAAATTCTGGGTGATGGGAATGTACTTGGAGCGATCCCCGCGCCACGAACTTTTGCAAGTCGACTGCCGGCAAGTCGGGGTGTTGACCTCGCCGACGGCCCAGCAGTTCGAAGCGTGGTGCGCGAAAACCGATTGCCGATCCGTGATCTTCATCGAGATTCCCACCGGCAGCCCGCTTTACGACGCGGCACCGCCCGAAGAGACCGCCGCGACGATCCGCGGCTTCTTGCCGACATCGACGTACCGCTTGGTGCAGACGATCGAACACGCCGACGGTGCGACGATCACCGTGTGGAGCCGGTGACTTTTTCCAACCCGAGTCCGACGGGGTCGGCTACTGTGATACTATTCCAATTCGCAATCGGGGCACAACGATGATCCTCCGTCGACTGTTCACATTTTTCGGCCTCGCCATCTCGCTCACCGGACTGGCTTTGATCCCGGCGCGGCCGCTTCCCGCAGCCGACCCCGTGCCGGCCGGCACCGAACCGTGCACGACATTTTCCATCGTGGCGTGCGACCCGGAAACCCAAGAGCACGGCGTCGCCGTGGCGTCGAAATTCCTCGCGGTCGGGTCGGTCGTGCCATGGGCCAAGGCGGAAGTCGGTGCCGTGGCGACCCAGAGCTACGCCAATACCACCTTCGGACCCAGCGGGCTGGAATTACTGGGCAAAGGCAAAAGCGCCGAAGAAACGATGAAGGCGCTGATCGAAGGGGACGACGGCCGCGATAACCGCCAAGTCGGCATCGTGGACAAAGCCGGGAAAGGCGAGACCTACACCGGCAAGAAGTGCCAAGCGTGGGCGGGCGGCAAGACCGGCAAAAACTACGCCTGCCAAGGCAATCTGCTGGCGGGCGAAGCGGTCGTGGCGGATATGGCGAAGGCCTTCGAAGATTCCACCGGGCCGCTGGCTTGGCGGATGATCGCGGCGATGGAAGCCGGGGAAAAGGCCGGGGGCGACAAACGCGGCAAGCAATCGGCGGCGATCTTGATCGCCAAACCCAAAGGCGGCTACGCGAAACTCAACGACCGCTTCGTCGATTTCCGCGTCGACGATCACGAGAAGCCGCTGGAAGAACTCGCGCGGATTCTCGCCAAGCAGATCCGCAAACCGGCTGAGAAGAAAGACTGATGCACGAGCTGTTCGATCACACCGCCGACCTCGGCTTCCGCATCCGCGCGGCCGATTTGGACGCGCTCTTCGCGGAAGCTGGGGCGTGCTTGCTGGCGTCGATGGTCGATGTTCCCTCGGCCGTTGTGGCGAAGATCTCGCAAGCGGTGGCGATCGAAGGAACCGACCGCGAGTATTTGCTCTTCGACTGGCTCCGCGAGTTGCTGGCTCGCTCCGACGAAGCCCGAATGCTCTGGTGCCGGTTCGATGTGAGCGTGACCCCCGCGGGCCTGACCGCGACGATTTCGGGTGAACCTTTCGATCCGGCCCGGCATCTGCTCAGTCGGGAAGTGAAAGCGATCACGTATCACGGCCTCAAGATCGAAGACGTGGCAGATGGCTTCCTCGCGGAAGTAATCGTGGATATTTAGGAGGGATTCACCACAGAGGCACAGAGGGCACAGAGAAACCAAGACAAGAAAAACTAGGCGGGGCGAAGGGTCAGCAGTTTGCACCACCCCCTTTTTCTGATGATCTTTCTTCTCTGTGCCCTCTGTGCCTCTGTGGTGAATCTCCTGATGGAGATTGAAATGGTTAAGGGCATTTACAGCGGGCCGCTCGAGCAGATCGACGCGAACTCGTACCGCATTCCGAAGTCGTACCGCACCGACATGCGCGTCGACGGGATCGTTTACGCCAACGCGCGGTTGATGGAGTCGATTCGCAACGATCAAGCCCTCGACCAAGTGGCGAACGTTGCCACGCTGCCGGGGATCCAAGTCGGTAGCTTCGCCATGCCGGACATCCACTGGGGCTACGGCTTCTGCATCGGCGGCGTCTGCGCCACCGACCCGGCCGAGGGGGGCGTCATTTCCCCGGGCGGCGTCGGCTACGACATCAACTGCGGCGTCCGCCTCGTGAAGACGAACCTCTTCCTCGACGACGTGAAGCCGCACCTGCGCGAACTCATCAAAGCGCTCTTCTACACCGTGCCGGCGGGAGTGGGGAAGAGCGGCAAGTACAAGTTCGACCCCGTGGAAACGCGGCGGCTCATGGGCGAAGGCGTCGGCTTCGCCATCGATCGCGACCTCGGCGTCCCCCAGGATTTGCTGCACACCGAAGCCAACGGCCACATCGACGGCGGCGATCCGGCCGAGGTCAGCGATCACGCCGTGAAGCGCGGCAGCGACCAATGCGGCACCCTCGGCAGCGGCAACCACTTCCTCGAAGTGCAGGTCGTCGATCAGATCTGCGACGCCGACGTGGCCGAGGCATTCGGGCTGGAACTGAACCAAGTCTGCGTGATGATCCACTCCGGGTCGCGTGGCCTCGGTTACCAAGTGTGCGACGACGCACTCGCCGCCTTCCGTAACGCCCCCGGCAAATATGGGATCGTTCTCCCGGATCGACAGTTGGCCTGCGCTCCGGTCGATTCTCCCGAGGGGAAAAAGTACATCGCCGCGATGCGGGCCGCCGCGAACTTCGGCTTCACCAACCGGCAGTTGCTGATGCAGCAGACGCGCGAAGTGTTCGCGGGCGTCTTCGGTCGCCCGTGGGCCGA
>JBBRUN010000447.1:0-4822 GCA_038247765.1 Gemmatales bacterium
CTCGACGAAACCTACGGGGTCTTCGTCTACCAAGAACAGATCATGCGGATCCTCAACCGCCTCGGCGGCATCGAGCTTAGCAAGGCGTACGCGGTCATCAAGGCGATCAGCAAGAAGATCCCGGAGAAGATCGAAGCCGGCCGCGAAGACTTTTTGAAAGGGGCCTTGGCTAGCGGGGTGGCCCGTCCCATCGCCGAAGACATCTTCGAGAAGATCGTCTTCTTCGCGGGCTACGGATTCAACAAGTCGCATTCCACGGCCTACGCCGTGATCGGCTTCCAGACGGCGTACTTGAAAACGCACTACACGGCCGAGTACATGGCGTCGCTGTTGTCGTCCGAAATCGACGACGGCAACAAGCGCGACATCATGGTCGATCACATCGCCGACGCCCGCAAACTCGGCGTCGATGTCGAAGCGCCAAATGTCAACAAGGGGCAGCCCGATTTCGACGTGGTCAACGGTAAGATCATCTTCGGCCTCACGGCCATCAAGGGACTCGGCCGCGGCGCCGCCATCGAGATCGTCCGTGCCCGGGAAGAGGGTGGCGCGTTCCGCCACCTGTTCGATTTCTGCGAACGCGTCGATCTGCGCATCGTGAAGCAGGCGCAGATCGAGAAGATCATCAAAGCGGGGGCGATGGACTGCTTCGGGCAGAACAACCGCAACGCGACCCTGCAAACGTTGCCCCGCGCCGTGCAGGCGGCCGAGGATCAAGCCGTCGACAAACGCCGCGGACAGAAGAGCATCTTCGATGGCATGGATGACGAAATTACCGCCGTGTCGCTCGGCGGAGTCCCCGGCGGTTTGAAGTTCAGCGAGAGCCTCAACGACGTGAAGGAGTGGGACGACCTGACGAAGCTGAAGTTCGAGAAAGAAGTGCTCGACTTTTACATGTCGAGCCACCCGCTGTCGCAGTTCGACGATCAATTGAAGCGTTTTCGCACGCACGACACGGGGCAATTGGCCAAGGCCGCGGACAACACGAAAGCCCTTTTGGGCGGGATGATCACGAACCTCAGCGTCCGCACGAACAAGAGCAACAAACGCTTCGCGCTCTTTCGGCTCGAAGACTTCACCGGCAGCGTGAAGTGCTGCCTCTGGTCGGATGAACTGGCGAAGTTCCAGGACCTCGTGAAGGACGATTCCATCGCGTTGTTCGAAGGCATCCTCGAACACGGTGACCGGCCCGAACCGGACTTCATGGTGAAGAAAATCTTCACGCTCGACGACGCCAAGAAGGAACTGACCCGCGGCGTGCTCCTGCGGATGAATTACCGCGGCGACGAAAGCGGCCGGGAACTGTTCGAGTCGGTCGCCCGGCTTTTGCAAAAATCGAAGGGGCAATGCCCGGTATACTTGGCCATCCGCGACACCGGCGGCAAGTCGATGCAGTTCAAACTCAACGGCGAATTCTCCGTGAACCCGAATAACTTGCGCGTCGAAGAACTGGAGATGGTCCTCGGCGCCGGCGCGGTGATCTACACCGGGCGCTGAAACGAAGTCACCCTCATCGCGCCGTGTATCCGCCATCGACGAAGATCGTCTGCCCCGTGATGTAGCTGCCGGCGTCGGAGCAGAGCATCACCGTCGGCCCGACGAGCTCGGTCGGGTCGCCCCAGCGGCCGAGGGCGGTGCGGTCGGCGAAGGCTTTCTTTTCCGCGTCCGACAACAGCGACATCGGCATGTCGGTGGTGAAGGGGCCGGGGGCGATGCAGTTGACGGTGATGCCGAACGGCCCGAGGTCGATGGCGCTGGCGCGGGCCAAGCCGCGCACCGCGGCCTTCGTCGCGCTGTAGGCGTTGCGTTTCTCCTTCGACACCTCGCCCATGATGCTCGAAATGTGGATGACCCGACCCCACTTGCGCTCTTTCATTTGCGGGGCGATGGCCCGCGTCAGCGCCATGATCGAACTCAGATTCACTTCCAAAATACGGTCCCAGGTTTCATCGGTGATGGCGTCGATGGCCTGCGGGGCGTTCATGCCGGCGTTGTTGATCAGGATGTCCACGCGGCCCATGACGTCGAGCGCCGTCTTCGCCAGTCGCGCGATGTCGCCCCGGACCGAGACATCGGCGACGGTGTAGCCCCCTTTGCGCCCCGTCGCGGCGAGGATCTCGGTGAGGGTCGCTTGCAACTCGGGCTCGTTGCGGCTGGCGAGGAAAATGTCGGCCCCGGCCTCGGCGAGCCCGCGGGCCATCGCCGCCCCGAGGCCTTTGTTGCCGCCGGTGATGAGCGCGACGCGGCCGGACAGATCGAACGGTGTCGGTTTCACGGGAAGTCGTTCCTCATTTTGCGGACGAGCTGGACGAGCAATTTCCCACCGGCGAGAAAGTTGCCTTGATCATCCGATATATCTTCGATGGTACCGGACGAGGAGTAGACTCCGATGGAATAGGGGCCTTCGGGCCAAAAGGCGAACACCGGACCGCCGGAGTGCCCCGGAGTCATATCGCCTTCGCAGCGGATGATCGTCCCCAGTCCGTAGTCTTCGGACTGCAACGCCTTGAACGGTGCGCCGAAATCGTACATGGGCCGCATTCCGTCGCCGATGCAGCCCGGGGACTTGAACTCGCAGCTCGGGTAGCCGACGTTTTGCCATAAGGCCTCGTCGTCCCAGTCGTCGTCGTACATTCGGGTTCCGAGCCAGCCGAGTTCGTCGCCGATGCGCCGATCGAGGATGCAGAGCGCCATGTCGGCGGAGACTTGGCCGTACTCGATCGCCGGCGGGAAGCCGACGTCGATTTTTCGGAATGTCGTCACGGATGTGGCGAACACGTCGGCACAGGCTTCTTTGGAATCGCCGTCGGCCAAATCCCGGTTGAACCCGGGGCGGAATTGGACGTGCCCGGCCCGGTTGTCCGGGAGCCATTTGATGACGTGGCTCGCGGTGAGCAGGTGCCGCGGACCAACCAAGCAGCCGGTGCCGAATCCGACCGGCGTATCGACGCGGCCGATGGCGCACCACGGGTAGCTGCGATCGGCGAACGTTTTCCGGCTCTCGCCCCAAAAGACGATACCGGGATCGACGCCCGATGAGCGCAACTCCGCCGCGACCGGCCCGCGCGTCGCGGCTCGGCTCCGCTTGGGGACGACCGAGACCGGCGCGTCCGACGGTATGGAGGGAGTGACCGGCTCCGTCGGCACCGGTTCGACGCGTTTGCGCCCGAACACGTGGACGGGGATCGTTTTGGTCGGCGGGCGAACCGGAGTGGGTCGGCGGAACTTGGCCCGACCCGGTTCGAGTGCCTTCACCGCTTCGGCGATCGAAAGCGGGCGTTGCGGAGCGAGTTGGGCCATGTTCGGTTTGTCGACTAGCCTTGGTTCGGTCACTGGTTGGCGATATTACAAGCGGTGCGCCGAGCGCGCAAGACCCTTGTTTCGAAAGATTCCAAAATGCCGATGCCAGTGCGTTCGCTGCCGACGGTGCAGAACTGGGACTGCCGGAGTTGCTCCGATTGCTGCCGTACGTACAGCGTGCCCGTGACCGCGGCGGAGCGCGAGACGATCGCCAAGCAAGAGTGGAGCGCCGTACCCGGCTTCGAGAAAATGGACACGGTCGTGAAGGCCGGCGGCGAATACGCCCTCGCCCACACGGCGGAGGGGGCGTGCGTCTTCCTCGGCGACGACAACCGCTGCCGGATCCACGCGAAGTTCGGCGCAGCCGCGAAGCCGAAAGCCTGCCGGATTTACCCTTTCGTGATGGTGCCGGCCGGCGATCATTGGCGCGTCGGTATCCGCTTCGCCTGCCCCACGGCCACGGCGAACCAAGGGCGGAAACTTGCGGAGCACGCCGGGGAACTCGCCGAGTTCGCCGGCTTGTTGGAAGCCGACGCGTCGCGCTCGATCGCCGATCTTCCGCCGCCGCCCTTGCAAGCGGGGCAGAGCATTCCGTGGGTCGATCTCCTCCGGTTCAACGCGGCCATCTCGGAAATCTTGAACGAGCCGGCCTACTCGCTCGAACGCCGACTCCGGCAGATTTCGGCGCTCGCCGAGGTTTGCAAGAAGTCGCGCTTCGGGGAAGTGCAGGGGGATCGGTTGAAAGAATTTCTCGACGTGATGGGCGCCGCCATCGTCGAGGACGTACCGATCCGGACGATGGTTCCGAAACCGGGTTGGGTCGGGCGGATGCTCTTTCGCCAACTCGCGGCGGTCTACTGCCGGAAAGATAACGGCCCGGACACCGGCATCGCCAGCCGAGGCAAGTGGACGCGCATCCGGTCGGCGTGGCGGTTCGCACGGGGCACCGGCGCGATCCCGAAGTTGCACGCCCGGATTCCGACGATGACCTTCGCCGACGCCGAGCAAGCGCGGGGATCGATCCCCGCGGAAATCGAGGCACTGCTACTGCGATACTACCGAGTGAAGGTGGAATCGCTGCAATTCTGCGGGCCGACGAATTACCATCGGCCTTACTGGGAAGGCCTGGATTCGCTGCTGATGACCTTCCCCGCGATTCTTTGGTTGGCCCGCGTCTTCGAGCGCGGCGGACTCGACCGCACGAACGCCACCAAGCTCGCGTTGCGTTTGGTGGACGACAGCTTCGGCTACAACAAATTGCTCGACGCCGGCCGGCAGCCGTGGGCGATGCGCGCCCTCGCCGATCGCGGCGAGATCGCCAAGCTCATCGCGTGGTACGCGGGATAATCGACCCCTACCCCACATAAACCCCGGCGAAGAGTCCGGGGAACATATCCTCGGCGGATGTCGCCTCGGCGATGCCGAATTGGGCCAGCGTCGCACCGGAGAATATCCACACGGTGGAACCGTTGCCGACGCCGGCGCCGGCGATGACGTCCGTCAAACCGTCGCTGTCCAGGTC
>JBBRUN010000448.1:0-4814 GCA_038247765.1 Gemmatales bacterium
CGGCCCATGACTTGGAATCGCCGCGATCGGCCCCCTCGTACTTCGGCGCGGGAACCGACGGCACGTAAGCCCCGGTGAAGCTCGGCATCAGAGCATCGGGCGTGGCCCCGCGGACGACGGCCGGCGCCAGCGACGGCCGCGCGGGCAAGAGCGTCGCGGCCGGTTCGCGCTTTTGCGCGAGCGCCGGTGCGGCCGAGAGGGCCAGCGTGCTGCACGCGCCCACTATCAGGCGCGGGAACCAACGGCGGAGTGTGTTGTCTCGGTTCACGGGTCCGATTCCTTCGGAGGTCGTTGGTCTGCGTTTACTTCTTTTTCACGGTGCCCGTGGTGGGCGGTGCGAAGAAACCCGGCCGGTTGACCGTGGCTCCGGGAATCCCCGCCCGGCTAATGCCCGAAGAGTTCCCGTAGCTGACGGCGTGGGCCGACGGGGCCAAAATCACTTCCTTGCCAGCCTCGGGGATCGGGATCGGTTCCGATGTCGGAATCCCCGCTTGGGGTAGGTAGCCCGTCCGAATTTGCGAGTTGTTCAGGCCGCCCCCTTGCCCGCCGCTGCCGAACTGATTCGTTAAGGGCTGCCCGCCGCTCTGCAAGCCGGGGCGGACGCCGTAGTAATAGTCGATGCCCGGATTGCCTTGGCCCCGCAGTAAATTCAAATACGGGCTCAGCGGCTGGTTCTTCCGGCCGTAAATGTTCGGCTGATATTGCCCCGGCGCCGGGGTGTACCCCGGCTGAGAAGGGAACTGCGCCTCAGCGGTGGCACAAAAGATCGAAGTCAGAATCAAGGCGTACAGAAGTTTCATGGTGTGGCTCCGTTTCGTCGAATCGATCACCGGGTGTTGCCGCCGAAGCCGAGGCCCCGACCGGAGATCTGGTTCACCGTGCTCGCCCCGAGCAGCGTGACGCCCAAGAGGCGTTCGGCCGGTGCGATGATCCGGGCCAAGGTCCGGTCGATGGTCACGAGGCGCTGGGCCTTCAAGTATACCCGGTCGCCGGGGAAAATCTGGTAATTCGTGGTCGTGATGCCGTGCTGCGTGATGCCGACGTAATCCACCGGGAGGATTTGTTGCGGTTGATTCGGGAAGGGAGTCCGGCGAGCGACCCAAATGTTCCGCTTCGAGGATTCCTCGGCCAAGCCGCCGATGTTGGCGATGGCCTTCAATACCGTTTCGTTTCCGGTGATCGGCCACTGCGTCACGCGTTCCCCGGCTCCGCCACCATCGACGATCACCGTGTAGGTCTTGCTGTTGTACTGCGTGACATCGACAATCACGAGGAGCGTGTCGGGCTTCACGCCCTTTTCTTCGGGGTAGACCTGTGGAGCCAATGCGGCGCGGATCGCGGAGGCCGCCTGCTTCAGCGTCAGGCCCGCCACCGGAACCGAACCGTAATAGCCCAAGTTAACGCTCCCGTCAGGCCGCACGGCATACTCCCCGAATACGGGCTGGAACGGCAGGCTATTGATGCTCTGGCCGAACGGGCGTTTGTCTTCGACACCGGCCTTGGGCGGATCGCCTTCGCGGTTGCGGATCAACGCTTCGATCCGCAACACGTCCGGCGGTTCGATGACGTATTCCGGCAGATTCACCATGGCGAGTTCGCTCGGCACCGATCCCGGCGCCGGCATGCCGATGGCTTGCGTGTCGTCGTGGCGCTGGCGGATCGGCGCGTTCTGGCAACCGGCGCCAAAGATTGCCAAGCCGGTGAACGCCCACAGGCCGATTTTTCGGATGGCTTGCCGCGTTCGAGTCATGATCCCGCCCCTCCGACTCCGGGAATATCGCCCGCGCCGGGACAGACCCCGACGGCGTGCGAACCCCGCGTTGCGGAGTTATCGACCGAAACGGAAAGGCCACTACAGTTTTCTTAACCGATCCGACCCATTCGCCCGGAATCTTTCCAACCCGACGGTGGATAATTTGGGGAATCGGACGATTTCGATTCACGTTTCGTCGAATCGAGCGGGATGTTGTCGATTCGATCCGGCTCATACATCCGCCGGTTTCACCGGGGTGCGGAAGAAGATCAAGAACAGCACCGAGGCGATGAGGCACCCGACCAAGGGCACCATCCAGACGGCCGGCCAGTCGATATGGGTACCGACGCGGTGCCGATCGACGACTGCCGCGGCCATCAAGTTCCCCGTCCACGGGCCGAGGCCGCCGCAGACGAACGCGGAGATCGCTTGGGCGCTCCCCCTCAGGGTCGGCGGGGCTTCGCGGTCGATGAAAGTCGCGGCGACCACGAAGTAGAGCGCGAAACTCCAACCGTGCATCGGCACGCCGAGCGCCAAGATCAGGTCGTTGTTCCCGCCGATCATCGCGCCCGCGCGGAGGGCACTGCCAAAGGCCCCGAGCAACATCAGCCATTTCATGTTCCGCTTCGGGTCGAGCAGCGGGATCGCGAACATACAACCGATTTCGACGAGCTGCCCGATGGTCATCCAACGTTCCGGTTTTACCAAGCCTTGGTCGGTGAGGAAGCGGTGCCCGTAGACGCCGTAGAACTGATTCATCTGCGTCGTCAGCAGGGCCACGACGATGAACACGAAGAAGCTGCGATCGCGGAAGAGCTTGAACGCCGGGAGCCCGAGCGCTTCGCCGAGGCTTTTCCCGTGCCCCTGCGGCGGCGTATTCGGCAACGTGTAGGCGTACGCGCCGAGCAAGAACGAAACCACCGCCGCGAGCAAGAACGGCTGGGGCGAGATCGGTCGGAGTACGGCTCCCATCGCCAAGCCGACGACGACCCAGCCGATGGTGCCGAACATCCGCGTGCGCGAGAAGTGCCGAGCCGAATCGGGCAAGTTCCGGAGCGTGATGACCGTGCACAGCGTCGCGACGATCTGCGCGCAGAACGATTGCGCGAGCATGATGATGAACAGCGGAATAAAAACGCGCCGCGCGGCGGCGCGCATCGCGGGTGCATCGTTGACGCGGTCGAGGGCCTCTTTCACTTCGGCCGGCGTTTCCGCCGAGCTGAACTCCGGATGTTGCCGCAGGGGTCGCCCGTTCGCCGATTCCGCATCGACGAGGCTCGCGTACACATCCCCGATTTCCGGCTCGACGCTTTCGCACCAAGCGCTCGCCAGCAAGAGGAATCCGCCGCAGGCTAAGCTAGCCACGGCCAAGACGCGGTCGGCGCGGAAGAGGCGATCGACGAGGATGCCGACGAGCGGCATCGCCAGCATGCCACCGATGGCGAAGGTGGAGTAAATCCAACCGACTTGTTCGGTCGTGAAGTTCAATCCGCCTTTGGTCGGGGCCGACATCAAGTAGGTACCGGCGGTCACCGCCCACGATCCCAGCGCGAAATAGAACAAGAACATCATCGCGGACAGCCTTGTCCGCACGGAGCGCAGCATGGAGGGACTCGGGGTGAAGGCGGATCGACACCATTGTTCTAGGATTCTGGCGCCGGATGGGATCCGTGTTGCGTTCCATCGGTCCCGTGAAAGATTTTAGAACTGCTTCAAGAACCGCAAATCGTTCTGCCAGAAGAGGCGGATATCGTCGATGGCGTGCTTCAGCATGAGCATGCGTTGCGGCCCCATGCCGAAAGCGAATCCGGTGACTTTGTCCGGGTCGTAGCCACCGTTGCGCATCACGGTCGGGTGAACCATCCCCGCCCCGAGAATCTCGAGCCAGCCGGTGCCCTTCGTCAAGCGATCGCGGTTTGGGTCTTCTTTGGGCCAATCGATATCGACTTCGATGCTCGGCTCGGTAAAGGGGAAATAGCTACTCCGGATGCGTACTTGGCGTTCGGGGCCGAACATCCGCCGGGCGAATGCCGCGAGCGTCCCTTTCAAGTCGGCCATCGTCACGCCTTCGCCGATGACGATCCCTTCGACCTGCAAGAACTGGATTTCCGAGCGGGTGCTGATCGCTTCGTTGCGGTAACACATGCCCGGCAAGATCGCCCGGATCGGGTTCGGGGCCATCTCGCGCATCAGGTGGATTTGCCCCGGCGACGTGTGCGTCCGCAGAATCTGGCCCGGCACCGTCGTGAAGAAGGTATCCCACATGTCGCGGGCCGGGTGGTGCGGCGGCATGTTCAGCAGTTCGAAATTCAGCTCGTCGGTCTCGACCTCCCGGCTTCGATAGATCTGAAACCCGAGGTCGGCGAAGATCGCGTTGATATCGCGCAGGATTTGCGTCGCGGGGTGCAATCGACCGGGCGAAATCGGCCGACCGGGCAGCGTCACATCGAGCGGGTTCGTCGTCAGGCTCAGTTGCAGCGAGGCTTCTTTGGCAATCTCGAAGGCCGATGCGAAGCCCGTCTCCAGCGCGAGCTTCACGCGGTTCGCGGCTTGGCCGTAATCCTTCCGCTCGGCCGGGGGAATCTTGCCGATCTTGCCGAGCGCGGCTTTCACCAAGCCGGTATCGCCGAAATATTTGGTATTCCAGAGCCGCAGGCTCGGCTCGTCGGGGCAGGTTTGCAGTTCCGCCAGCCCCTGCGTTTCGAGGGTGCTCAGTTCGTCGGTCGCGTTCAATTCCGCCATCGCTACCTCTCCCGTACCAATGCAATCTTTGTATCGACGGACGTTGCGCTGGCCGGTTCGCTCGGATGCCGCAACAATTCTCGGATGTCAACTTCTGAGCGGAGTGCAGCAAGTCCACTCGGGCGTAGAGTCGATCATCAGCCTTCACCCACATAAATTGACCGAGCAGGATAAAGTATTGCTCAAGACCGCCGCTCGACCAATGCGTCTCGAATTCGGAGACAGGAACGGGAAATCATCACCATGACCGCCGAAGAAATCCTCGAACTCCTACCGACGCTCGGAAGCCAATCGTACAAAAATGTGATCGCCAAGCACG
>JBBRUN010000449.1:0-4807 GCA_038247765.1 Gemmatales bacterium
GATTCGCGTTCCGTGAATGAACGAAGTGGTTTGGCGGACTTGCGACCAGCGATCATCAACCGCTGGGTTGGGGAAGAACACGATCGAGAACCGAGTGCTCACAGTAGTCGTTCTATCTGTGCGCAGGGGGTAGCGGTCTGAGGCGAGCTCAGATTCGCGTTCCGTGAATGAACGAAGTGGTTTGGCGGACTTGCGACCAACGACCATCAACCGCTTGGTTGGGGGAGAACACGATCGAGAACCGAGTGTTCGCTTATTGGCAACTTCAACTTCTTCAACTCCTTCTCGAAGCAACTTTGCCCTTGCTCAATCCAGCGTTGAATCTCCGCCAGCACGGTCGTGAGCGTGAACGTCGGAAGGTACAAACGCAACGATTGCAAGACACTGGTCAGAATCGTTTGCCGACGCGCACCGATCAGAGTTTTGTTGGTGCGGCCCGTCTTGCGGGCTTCCACCGGCTTGGCCACCACGAAGGGGAACAACTCCTGGGCCAGTATCAGCCGCATGACTTCGTTGGTCAGCCGACGATAATCGCCTTCCACTCCTACTATCGAAGGCAGTTCGGCCGCCCACAAGGCGAAGAGTGCCGATGCTGGAAGCGTTTCCGTCAATGATGATGCTTGAACGCCGCATCGTCGGCATTTCCCGCTGCAAGTACGTACGCGAGCAGATCCAGGATCTGTTCCTTATCCAAGGTGTTCAGCAACCCGCTCGGCATGATCGAAACCGGGGACGCGCGGCGCGAATCGATCGACTTCTTCGTGATTTTCTGCTCCTTCGCCGGGGTTCCGGTCATGATCGTTACCGTGGTCGCGTCCTCGGCGACGACGACGCCGGTGCGCGAGGTTCCGTCGTCGAGTTCGAAGATCATTTGGCGATACTTCTCGTCGATGGTCTTCGAAGGCTCGAGCATTTCCTGCAACAACGCCTTCGCGTCGCGCTTGTGCTTCTTCACGGTTTCGTCGATGTCCGGGCCGACGGGCAGGGTCAAGCCGCCATCGACTCTCGGGGCATCCTTACTGGTTCGATGGCATTGGACGCACCCGAGGGAGGTGAACAGTTGCTTTGCTTCGGCGAAGTTCCGGTGCTCTCCCACGCGCTTCAAGTCGTCCGCGAGATCGCTCTGCTTCCATTCGGTGATCTTGATTTCCTTCTGCGGGTTCTTGATGAGGAACTCCTTGAGGTCGTTAGTCACGAACAGCGTGCCGCGCATCATGCGGTGGTGCCCGGGGAAGGAACAGACATACGTGTAAGCTCCCTCCACCGTCGGGGCCGTGAATTCGATGACTTGTTCCTGACCGAATTCGACGAGCTTGCTGTGCCAGAGAATATCCGTGCTCTCGGGAACGAAGCCGACGTCGAAGCCCTTGGCGCCCAAGTTGATCGCCTTTAACCCGACATCGTCGGCCTTGCCCGGCTTCACAAAGAGCATGTTGTGCGGCATGAAGTCGTAGTTGGCGAAGGTGAGCTTCACCTTCTTGCCCGGCTTCACGGTGAGTTCCTTCACGTCGTACATCATCTTTTCGGGAATTGTGGCGATGCGGATCGTCGTGAGCTCCGGCGTGTCGCTGAGAATGCCGGACTTTTGGTTGTTGACGATGGCAGTGTCTGCGATCACGCCGCCGCGAAGCGTCTTCTCGACGTTGACCCAGAAGTGCTGCACGGTCTTCGCGGCGATGCGTGCGTGCGGTTCCGGGGAATCCAAAAGCAGTTTGAGCAGTTCATTGTCCTTCACGTTGTGTTGCTGGTGCAGCCACAACGCTTCCAGCAGGTGGTGGGCGTCTTCCTTCTTCTTCGGGTCGAACTGCTTGACCCATTCTTTCACGGCGGCGATCACCGCCGTGGAATCCCGGCCGCTGAGTTCGATCCGCGTGCGATGGCGGACGCCGTCGACGGGCGATTTCAGGTTCTCGAGCAGAGCGGGAATGGGCTGGCCGTCGATGGCCGCGGGCTTCTGCAACGGTCGATCAATGGCGGTGACGCGATAGATCCGACCGTGGGCGTGGTCGCGGTTCGGGTCGCGCACGTTGTGTTGCATGTGGCCGATGATGACGTTGTGCCAGTCGCAGAAGTACAGCGAGCCGTCCGGTGCGAAGATCGCGTCCGATGGTCGGAAGTTCTTGTCGCCGCTCATCAGGAAGCCGCGGGACTTGTCCTGGATCTTGGTGCCGTCGGGGTTCTCCCGCGTGACGACGAGCTCGTCCCCGGCGGGTTCGCCCCACACCGCCCCGGTCTCGGGATTGCGGGTGAGGTGATAATGTTTGATGCCGAGGAATCCAATCACGTTGCAGATCAGGAAGTCCCCTTGCATCGACTCGGGGAAGTGCGTGCTGCTGACGACCTCGCTCGCCGTCACCGGGCGAACCTCCTTCTTCAGCAACTCGTGCATCTTGAACCCGTTGCCCTCGGGCCGCACTTGAAACGCACGGCCGCCGGTGCCGTCGGTGGCGTAGTGGTAGCCCCAGGAGTCGAACGAGATGCCGTGCGGGTTCGGTGAGTTCGTGGCGTGCATCGAGATCGTGAAGCGGCGCGGGTCGAAGCGGTACATCGCGGAGGCGCCCGATTGCAGCGACGGCCCCCACGGGTGCTCGTGGTTGTGCTGCATGAACACGCCGCTCTGCCAGTAGATGCCGCCGTCGGGGCCGTAGATCAGGTTGTTCGCGCCGTGGTGCGTGTCGGACGAATCGAGACCTTGGAGCATGACGATGCGCACATCGGCCACGCCGTCCCCGTCCGTGTCTTTGAGGAACAGGAGTTCGGACTGACAGGTGACGAGCACGCCACCGTTCCAGAACTCGAAGCCGAGCGGGTTCTGCACCTTGGCGAATTCCGTGGCGCGATCCGCGACGCCGTCGCCGTTGTCGTCGTGAAGGATAATGAGCGCGTCGTTCATCGGCTTCCGCGGCTCCCACTTGGGGTAGCTCGGCCACACCGCGGCCCAGAGCCGGCCCTTAGTGTCGAACTGCATCTGCACGGGGTTCACAAGTTGCGGGAAGCGCGACTCGTCCGCGAACAGGCTCACCTTGAAGCCCTTGGCGACGGCGATACTCTTGAGGCTTTCTTCGGCGCTGACGTACTTCAGCGTGCCTTCCTTCACCGCGCTCGAGCTTTTGCTGCCTCCGCCGACATTCGAAGCGACCGGCACGGGCTTGGGCACGTTGCCGTCGTCCACCTTCTTTTCCTTGCCTGCGGCGACGGCCCACACGCGTTCGTCGCGATTCGCGGTCATCACGTCGAACATCACCAGTTCTGCTTGGAGCACATCGGCGTTACTCTGACCCTCGACGAATTTCAGTGTAGAACGGCTGCCCCAAACGTCGTTGCCATCGGACGCCCGATAGCGGTTCCACCAGTGCAGGTCTTTGTCGAGGACCGCTTGGCGCAACGGTTCCAAAGAAGTCGATGCTTCGGCCGTCTTGCCGAAGAGCGCCTTGGCGATCACCGGAGCGAGTTGGCGGTTGCCTTCCTCGGTAAGGTGCACGCCGTTCAGCGTGAGCGGTTGCTTGGCATTCCTGTACAACTCGAGCGAGGGTTGGAACAAATCCACGAATGCGACGCCCGCCTCCTTCGCCGCGGCTTCCGTCGCACGGGTGTAGGCGGAAAGCCGCGCATTGTACGCCTTGCCGTCGGGCAGGTTGGGGTTGCGCGTATTCTCGAACGCGATGGGGCTGAACAGAACGATCCGCGGGAACGCGGTGCCGTTCGGTTTCGCGGCGCGGGTCCGCTTCACGAACTCCAGCAACTGCTGCTTATACTCATCGGGTTTGGCGTCGAAGGATTCGTTGTAGCCGAAGAACGCGAACACCACGGTGGGTTTCACCTTCTGAAGGTAGGCCGGCATGGAGATCTGCCCGGAGCTGCGCGGGTACTTGTTCGGGCGGTCGCCGCTGGTGCTCATGTTGCGGAAACGCACGTTCTGATCCACGAGTTGGCTCTGCAATAACGTCTCCATCCAACCGTCGTGCTGCATACGGTCGGCCAGGCCGTTCCCGAGAATGGCGACCACATCGTCCTTCTTGAAGGCGAATGGAAGCGGGTCGCGATAGTCGGCGGGAACTTCCGCGAGCGTCGCATCCTTGGGCGTCTCGTTTGGCTTCTTGGGTTCCGCAGGTTTGCCGGCTTCCTTCGCTGTCTTCGCTCCCCCGCCGGCCGGCTCGCCCGGTTTTCCAGCGTAAGTGAGATACGTTCGTTTGCCGGTCTTCACCTCGATGTCCATCGCCTGCGGTGCGGCGACACCCGCGACGCGGAAGACTTCTTTGCGATCCGCATCCAGCAGTGTGAGCGTGAAACCATCCATACGACCTTCGAAACCGCTGCGGTTCCAGATGCCGATCTTTTCGACGTTCACGGCCTGACCGAGGTCGAGTTCCCACCACGGGTTCTTTTCCCCGGCATTCGTTGTGTGCGTCTGACCACCCTTGTTGAAATCGGAATCCTTGTTGCCGTCGATGGCACGGGCCGCGACGGCGTTGCCGTTCGTACTCGATTGCGTTGCCTTGCCACTCTTCGCGATATTCTTGCCGTCGCTGAACACTTCGACTTCCGCCAGCGTGAGAATGTGCTTCTCGCCGGGGAGTTCGATACGAACGAAACGTGCGGGTTTGTCCGTGACGATAGCGGGGGCTGGTTTAGCGCCGGCATCCGCCTTGGGTTGTGCTTTGGGTGCTTCGTCCTTCTTGGGGGCGACCGGAACCGCGTCCTTCTTGGCAACGGCCGGAATGGGGCTGGCCATGTCCGCGTACGTCGCAGGCTTGACGCCCTTGGCGAAGCTACCATTCCCAAACGTGTTCGGCGTGAACGGCCCAAC
>JBBRUN010000450.1:0-4806 GCA_038247765.1 Gemmatales bacterium
CTTGCCGACGTTGCTGTGCGTGAAGACCCCATGGCAACCGTAGAGCCAGCCGTCCGGCCCCCAGCGGAAGCTGTTGAGCGTCTCGTGGGTGTCCTCGTAGCCGAAGCCATCGAGCAGGATTTTCGGTTCCCCGGCCTTCTCGGTCTTGGCGTCGATGGGGATGAAGAGCAGGTACGGGGCCGCCCCGACCCACATGCCGCCGAAGCCGTATTCGATTCCCGAAACGAGGTTCAATCCTTCGAAGAAAACGGTCTTCTTGTCGAAGGTTTCATCGCCGTCGGTGTCTTCGAGGATGAGGATTTTGTCGCCGAGTTTCTTGTCGGCGATCACCGGCCCCTTCTCGGGGTGGCGCCTCGGATAGGTGTACGCTTCGACGACCCACAACCGGCCGCGGTCGTCCCAGCAGAAGGCGATCGGCTGATGCAGATCCGGCTCCGCCGCGATCACGTCGACGCTGAACCCCTTCGGCACGGTCATCGCCTTCGCCGCGTCCTTGGGGCTGAGGCCAGCATGCTTGTAATCTTCCGGGATCGCCGCGCGCTCGGTCGCCTTCGGCTTCTCGGTGTGAAATCGGAAATCGTCGAAGTTGATGTGCCCCCAATGCCCGGTGTGCGAATCGACGATCCGGATTTGGATTTCCTTCCCTTGGAACTTCGTCAAGTCTACGGCGACGCGGCGCATGTTTTCGGCTTCCTCGCCGCCGGCGCGGAAGATGACTTCCTTCTTGGCCACATCGACGATCTCGACGCAAGTCTCCTTCACATGAGGCCCGCCGCCGACGAGGAAGCTGCCCCACGCATGGGTGACTTGGAATGGCACGCTGGTCAGCGTTCCCTGCGGTTTGTCGCCGAGCTTCTCGAAGCCGCCGATCCAGTATTTGCCCTGATGCTCGGACTTATTGTCGCCCCGGCGGGCCGCGACGGTATCGCCGAGGATCGGTTGATCGTCGAAGGCTTTCCCTTCGGCCGTCCAGTCCTTCAAGTTGCCGGTCTCGAAGTCGAGGTTCAGGGGCTTGCCGTCCTTGCCGTTGGGCAAGATGCCTTCGGCAAGGTCTGCGGATGTGGCAAGAGCAAGGGTGAGCAGCAGGGCGATCATGGGGGGGCGTCCACGCGGGGAGGGTGGGAACCCATAAACTACCCGATAGCGGTGGCGGTTGGTAGCCCCGTTGAGCGGATGAACCGATAAGGATCGATACCGATGTGGCAGCGCGTCTTCGGCCGGAGTGACACCGGCTTGACACCGGGGCAAATCGCGGAGGGCTTGGCCGCCGCCGGGCACGCCTGCGTCCCGCATTTCAAAGGCGACGAGCTCGGTTGGACCTCGGGGGAATTGCAATTCCCGAGCGGTTCGCCGATTCTGCTCGCTCGCTATTTGACGAAGCCGGACGACCTGCGGGCCGATTTGAACGCCTTCGCCGCCGAGTTGGAAACGATGACCTACAGCCCAAACGCCCCACCCTTGATGGAGCGCGTCATCCAAACGCGGCAGATGGTGACGCTGCGCAAACCGTTCGACCACAGCGACGAAACGAAGCTGGACGCGATCTGCGAATACCTAATGCAGGCGTTGGCGCAAGCTTCGGACGGGATCTATCAGATCGACGGAAAAGGCTGGTTCGGGGCGGACGGAGAGCGACTCGTACAGGAATACTGAACCGCCAAAGCCGATTATCCGGCCCAGTTATTCCCGTTCTGCCAGCGGCGCGGTGCGTTCCGCCCAAGCACCGTGGGAATCTGCCGAGTCGCCGGTTGCGACTACAAGGGCGAACGCTATACTACCGCAAAATTCCCCGAGTCCCGCACGCAGTGGAATCTTCGAAGGCAGCCCTCGGGTTGGAAAGGCTGGGCCATGGAAAAGTGGATGTGCTTCGCGGCGCTCGGGGCCGCGGCAATCATGCTAATCGTCTTCCTGATGGATCTCGCCATCGGCGTCCCCTTCGGCGGATCCGGGGATAACCCCTTCATCGTCGTCGATATCTTCGGCATCGTCGCCAGCGCGGTCGTGGGCTACTTGGGATTCAACGCCCTGCGCGACGTGAAATGATCGAACAGCGGTTACTTCGGTAGCTGGGGTGTCGCCAGCTTCCCGATGCCGAGCTTTTGCATCCGCTCGGTATGCTTCTAGACCTTCTTGCCGATCGATTCGACCATCTCGCGTTCTTGCTTCTCCAATTCAGCCTTCTTCGCCCGCAGCACTTCCAACGAATCGAGCATCTGATCGAGGGTCAATTCGGTCGGAAGGAACAACGGCGACGGTTTCGGTTCCGGTGCGAGGACATCGATGGCCTTAGGGGCGGCTGGGCTCTACTCGCAGGGGCGCTTGCGGGTAACCAATGCCGCTGACCAATTGACCCGCTGTCGGATGCGAAGTCGTTGTCACATTGGGTTGGGAATACCGAGAATTAGGTTTCGCTTTCGGAGCTTTCGGAGCTTTCAGCGAGGGGGGTATGCAGAATGACTGAAAGCTGAAAGCGACATCGGACATCATCCGCCAGAATTGGTTGGCGCATCACGGGTTATGGCACGGCCGCATCACTTCTTTTCGAGCTTCACCTTGTGGATGTACAAATTGCGGTCGAATTTACCGTCCTCGAAAGCGTCGTTGGTGAAGGCGATGCTCAGTTTGAATTCGCCTTTCTTCAACTTCGCCGCGAAGGTGTATTCCTTGGCATCGACTTGCTTGAGCTCGAAATCGTCCTTGACCACGTCGTCGCCGACCTTCACCGTCATCTTGGCCTTGATCTTCTCGGCTTCGTCGCAAGAGGCTTCGATGACGATGTTGTACTCGCCGTCTTCGGGGATCTTCACTGTGGCGATGGCTGTGCCTTCGGTGTAGAAGCCGATCTTACCGTCCCCTTCGTTGAGGGCCACGCCATCGGCGAAGTCCGGGGACGCCGATTTCAGTTTGAAGTCTTTCAGTTCGATTTTGATGGCTTCGGAGGCCGCGAACGCGGCACCGAACCCGGCTACGAGAACGACCACGGCGAGAGACGCGCGCTGGAACATGACGGACACCTTTCGAAACGGGGAGAGGAGCCAGGGCGAACGCCCGACCGACACGGGATATGGACTAAGTCATTGTAACATGCAGCGATGAAGTCGATCAAGCAGAAGCATCGACCGCCGTGCCGAACCGGTATCCGGGCTTCGGCGGGTAGCCGCGCTGGAACTCGGCCGCGGACATCTTCTTTTTCCCGGCCGGTTGGATCTCGTCGATTTGCAAGTCCCCCGCACCGGTTCCGATTTTCAATCCGTCGAGCACGGCTCCCGGATCGCCGCCGACTCCCGGAAGCGCCGTGGCCCGGCCGATGATGACACGCATCGGTTCGTGCCCCGGTCGCAGAAAGAAACTGTACGCCGTGGGCCACGGCTGCATGGCGCGGATGTGGTTGGCTAGCTCGGTCGCCGATTTCGTCCAGTCGATGAGGCCGTGTTCTTTCTTGAACTTCGGGGCCTTCGTGATGAGCGCCGGATCTTGCGCGACGCCAGCGACCGGCCCGAGCTTGAGTTGCTGTATCACATCCATGCAAAGCGAGGCCCCGAGTGGCGCCAACCGGGCTTCGAGTTCGCCGGTGGTTTCGTCGGGGCGAATCGCCAGCGCTTCGCGCTTCAGCATCTCCCCGGCATCGAGCCCCAAGGAAATGCGGATGATGGTGACGCCCGTGACGGTCTCGCCGCAGCGGATCGCATGGGCAATCGGCGCCGCGCCGCGGTACTTCGGCAAAAGCGACGCGTGGACGTTGATCGCCCCGAGCTTCGGTACCGCGATGACCTCCGGCTTCAAGATCTGCCCGTAGGCCGCGACCACGAGTAGGTCGGGATCGAAGGCCCGCAGCGCCGCGACCCCGTCGGGCGTATTGATGCTCTCGGGTTGGATCACGGGGATGCCGGCGGCCGCGGCGATGCTCGCCATGCCGAGGCCGGTCTGCCGCGTGCTGCCCCGCTTGCTGCCGCCGTCGCGCTCCGGTTGCGTGACCAGCCCGACGACCCGCTCCCCCGCCGCGATAAGCGCTTGGAAGGTCGGTTCGGCGAAGGTGCCAGTGCCCATCATGACCAGTCGCATGGGATCCGCCTTCGAGTCACAACTTCGGTTCCGTCCCCGCGGGGATCGTCCCCTTCTTCACGTCCTCGGTGAAGTCGGCGATGAAGCCTTCCAGCGTCCGCTTGCTGCTCATCCGGGCGAGCGGGCCCATTTTGTCGATGAACAAGCCGCCCTGCAAATGGTCGATTTCGTGCTGCCAGATGCGGGCCGCAAGGTCGGAACAGACCATCTCGTTGAGTTTGCCGTCGAGCGTGTAGTACTGCACTTTCACCGTCTTGGCCCGGCGGATGTCTTGGTACAGACCCGGAAAGCTCAGGCAGCCTTCGCGGTCTTTCAGCACGCCCTTGGTTTCGATGACGACCGGGTTGATGGCGACCAATTCCGCTTCGCGGGTGTTGGCGTCGCCGTCGAAATTGATGACGATCATCTGGAAATCGAGGCCAACCTGCGGGGCGGCGAGGCCGAGACCCTCGTGTCGATACATCAAGGTCAGCATTTCCTGCGCGGCCGTGCGAACGCCTTCGTCGAGGCCGGTCAGCGGTTTGCACTTGGCCCGCAAGGCGGGATGGGGGTAAGTCAGGATCTTCATAGTGA
This sequence comes from Gemmatales bacterium, assembly GCA_038247765.1. Taxonomy (GTDB): domain Bacteria; phylum Planctomycetota; class Planctomycetia; order Gemmatales; family Gemmataceae; genus JALHQU01. Next base: position 4,636 of record JBBRUN010000450.1, read on the forward strand.
AGGAATTATACCGGGCCGGGAAACGCCGGACGGCCGGGGGTCTTCCCGGCCGCCGGTGCGCCAAAAACGTGGAGCGAAGGGGAGTTGAACCCCTGGCCTCTGCAATGCGAATGCAGCGCTCTACCAACTGAGCTACCGCCCCTAAGGTGCTCCAATGCTAGGGGCCGGCGC
>JBBRUN010000451.1:0-4806 GCA_038247765.1 Gemmatales bacterium
CTCGCAGCGAAAGGGGACGGGCCTGTTGACGATCGCCGCCGGTGCCCGCGTGAAACTGGCCGACCGCTGGGAAGCCGGCGGGGCGTTCGAGCTGCCGCTGGTCGGCACGCGGGACGCCTTCGACTACCGCTTCACCTTCGACGTGATCTGGCGGTATTGAGCGCGGACGGTCACCCGAGTAGCAACATCGTCGCGGCCATGCCGACCATGAGTAGGTCTTCGATCAGCGTCACCGAACTCATCGGCAAGTTGAAGACCGTGCCCAAGCAGGCGCAGCGGATCTTCCGCTTGGCCAGCACCGATTGCAAGACGCCGACGCTGCCGAGGCCCATGATCAACAGCGTGGCGACGTTCGTGGCGACCGGCTGGAAGTCGGCGAGGTACGCGGCGCCCAAACCGAGTTCGAGGAACGGGTACAAGTAGCCGTAGCCGAGCCAGCGTTTGGCGACGACGTCGTAGGAACTGAACGAGACCGCGAAGTTCGGCACATCGAGGATTTTGAAGAAGCTGAAGACCAAGAAGAACCCGGCCATGAAGTGCCGCATGGCCCGCATGCCGTCGAACGCGCCCAGCGCCGCTTCGGCCAAGCCGACGGCCCCAATGAGGTAGAGAAGAATCAGCAGCAGCGGGAAGTAGCTCGACTTCGGCTCGGTCGAAGTGGGCACAGCGGTCGGGAGTTCGCCGACGACCCGATAGCCCTTCAGCCGGAGCAAGCGATCGACCGTCGCCACCGTCAGGCCGTCGCCTTCGACGGTCAGTAACTTGTCCGGCGAAGAGACATCCGCAGACCAGCGTGCAACGCCGGCCTCGGCGTCGAATAGCGGCCGGATCGATTCGACGCAGGCTCCGCAGCGCAGGTCGGTTTTCAGTTTCAGTTGGGTCACGTCAGCATCCCGGTTCGCGGTGCCTCCATTCTACGCTCGATTTTTGGCATGCCCTTTGACCCAACTTTAGCTTTTAGCTTTCGGTCATTCTGCATACCCCCCCTGCCGAAAGCAGCGAAAGCAGCGAAAGCTCCGAAAGCTAAACCGCATGGCCGACCGAAGTACTTGCTCACCAATGGTTTAGGAACGATTCTTGGAGTTTCTTCGCGACGAGCTGTTTTCGCAGGTCACGCTCGGCGTGGCGCCGGCGAGAATCCGGTATTGTTGCTACACTCCTCGGAAGATGCGCAAATCCGCAACGTCTGTTTGCACTATTTCTTTTCCCCTTCGGCTTCCTTAACGAGCTCCGCGATGGCTTTATCCATGGCGTCGTTGCCGGGGCTGCCGATCCATTTGTGGCGGATGACGCCTTTGTGGTCGATGAGGTACATCGTCGGGAAGGCGCGGATGCGGTATTTCTTCGCGGCCGGGTTCTTCTCGCCGTCTTGCCACCAATGGATCCACGGCATCGGTTCTTTTTCGAGGAACTCGGTCAGTGTGGCTTTCTCGGCATCGACGCTGACGCTGACGAGGGCGAAGGGTTTCTTTTCCATGCTGCGGACCAGTTCGCGCTCGTGCGGGATCATGGCCCGGCACGGTGGACACCAGGTCGCCCAGAAGTCGAGCAGCACGACTTTGCCCTTCGATTCGGAAAGCTTCACCTTCTTGCCGTCGAGCAAGGTGGTTTCGATTTCCGGTGCGGGTTGGCCGACGGTGAGGAACTTGATGGCCTTGATGTTTTCGAGTTGCGTCGCGGCCTCTTTGGCGACGGTGCTAGTACCGACTTTGGCCGTCGGCGCTTCGGCGATGGCTTTGTCCAAATAACCGGTGGCCGCGGCGATCGCTTCTTCGATCTTCTTGGCGTCGGCGCCGTCGTCGATTTGCTCGGCCGCCATCGTGCCGAGATACAACAGTGCGATCCCTTTCACTTCTTTGTCCGTCGAAGTCTCGGCGGCGGCTTCGAGAAACTTTTTCCCGGCGGGGCCAGCTTTGCCGATGACCGGCAAGACCGCTTTGACCTTGGGGTTGGACGCATGGTGCTCGGCGATGATGCCGACGGCCGCGGCCATTTCCTTGCCGGCACCGTACGGTCCGGCCTTTTCGATGACGAAGAGCGCCGCGGCGAAGCCGGTGGCGTCTTTCGGATCTTCCTTGGCCAATTCGATGGCGCTCTGCGACGAGATGATCGCTTGCTCTTTGATTTCCACTTGAATGCCGGGGCGATCGGACTCGTCGGCCCGATCGAGTCGTTTCTTCAGGTCGGCCATTTCTTCGTTGAAGCGCATCTGGAGCTTGGCCAGTTGTTCGACCCGCTCGCTGTTCGGTTCGGGCTTTTTGTCGTCGGCGAAAGCCGCGATCAGGCCGAAGGACAGGGCTACCGCAGCACAGAGCAATCGCATCGGTCGGCTCCTCGAAGTTGGTGACGCCGCCCGGAGTCGGCGAAAACTTGTTTTATGGAATTGCCCGCGACATCACCCACCGCTCAGCAGTCCGTTTTGATTTCGCCGATGGGTAATGCGAGTTTGCAACAGCCGAGGTTGAGGGCTTGTTCGCCGACTCCGGCCGCGACGGCGTCGTCGAGCACACCGGGGCAGAGTGAGTAATGCACGAAGCGGCCGGACTTCTTCCCGCGGATCAATTTGCCGACTTTCAACACCATCAAATGGTGGGAAACATTCACCGGGGGAACGGCGAGCATTTCGGCGATTTCGGTCACGTTGCGCGGTCCTCCGGCCAGAAACCGCACGATCTTCAGGCGCTCCGGCGCCGCGAGCGCACCGAGCACTTCGGCGCAGCGCTCCGGTTGCAACTTGTCCTTGGCCATGGGCGTTTTCCTTCACCAAGGTTACGGATCAGACGGGCGGCACCACGTTCGTCGGCACGTTGTCGGTCGGCTTCAGGCGATCCCGCAGTTGTTGCTGGAGCAACCGGTTCATCACTTCGAGGTAGGCTAAGGCGCTCGCTTCGATCACGTCGAGGCTGACGGCGCGGGCGCTCGAGCGCTTGCCGAGGTATTCGACTTCGACGTGGGCTTCGCCGAGAGCGTCCATGTCTTGCGTCACAGCCCGGACGCGGTAGTCGATCACTTTCGCCGTCACCCCCGTGACGCGGGCGATGGCTTTGAACAAGGCATCGATGGGACCGTTGCCAGGTGCGGCATCGCGGCGGACGATCCCGGCCGGATCGTCGCGGTGGCGCAGGCTGACGGCGGCCGAGGTTTGCGAACCGGTGCCGGCGGTGCTGGTGAAGCCGACGAGCGACCAGAGTTTGCCCCCCGCGACGGCTTGCAGTTGCGTCTCGATCAGCGCCTCGATGTCGGCGTCGAAGACTTCTTTCTTCTGGTCGGCGAGCTTTTTGAAGTCGGCGAACAAGGCGTTCAACTGCTCGTCGGCCAAGTGGTAGCCCAAGTGCCCGACGCGTTCCCGCAGGGCCGCCCGGCCGCTGTGTTTGCCGAGAACGAGTTCCGTCTTCGAGATGCCGACGTCCTCGGGCCGCATGATTTCGTAGGTATTCGGGTTCTTCAGCATACCGTCTTGATGAATGCCCGCCTCGTGCGCGAAGGCGTTGCGGCCGACGATGGCTTTGTTCCGCTGCACCTGCATGCCCGTGACGTTCGACAATTTCCGGCTGACCGGCCCGAGGAATTTCGTGTCGATGCCGGTGGTCAAGCCGTAGTAATCTTGGCGGGTTTTCATCGCCATGACGATCTCTTCGAGGGCGGTGTTGCCGGCGCGTTCGCCGATGCCGTTGATGGTGCACTCGACTTGCCGGGCACCTTCGGCGAGTGCCGCGAGGCTGTTGGCGACGGCCATGCCGAGGTCGTTGTGGCAGTGCACGCTGAGCACGCACTTGTCGATACCACGGACGGTATTTTTCAGATGCCGGATGATCGCGGCGTAGTGTTCCGGCACGGCGTAACCGACGGTATCGGGTATGTTCAGCGTCGTCGCCCCGGCTTCGACGGCCCGTTCGACGACCTCGGCCAAGAAATCGAGTTCGGTCCGCGCGGCATCTTCGGGGCTGAATTCGACATCGGCGCAGAAGTCGCGGGCGCGCTTCACGCTTTCGACAGTGCGGGTCAGGATGTCTTCGCGGCTCATCTTCAATTTGAACTCGCGGTGGATGGCGCTCGTCGCCAGGAACAAGTGGACGCGCGGCTTCGGCGAATGCTTCACGGCGTCGGCGGCGCGGTCGATGTCGGCCGGGTTGCAGCGGGCTAACCCGCAGATGATCGGCCCGTGGATCTGCTTGGCGATTTCGCTGACGCTCTCGAAATCCCCCGGCGACGCGATGGGGAACCCGGCCTCGATCACATCGACGCCGAGCTGTTTGAGGGCGTGCGCCATCTCGAGCTTTTCCGGGAGCGTCATGCTGCAGCCGGGGCTTTGCTCGCCGTCGCGCAGCGTGGTATCGAAGATCAAGACGCGGTTCGGGTCGGTCGCGGCCATGGCGGTATCACTCGCTGGAGAGAACGAAAAAGGCCCCGGAACTCAGGTGAGTTCCGGGGCCTTTTTCGATTCGGTCGCAACCGGAATCAGGCGCGGAACTCGTCGCTTGGGATAAGCCCGAGGAGCGCGAGGTTCGTCAGCCGGAGTTCGATTGCCATTATGGTACTCTATCGGAGCCGGCATCACGGTGCAATGTTATCGCCGAATTTCAGAATCAGCTAGTGGTTCATTGCAGTTGAGTGTTGTCGTCAAAATAGAGTCCCAACGGGACGACAGAAGGTAGCCAGGGGTGGAGCGAAGCGGAACCCCTGGAATGCAGGAGGGTTGTTACTTGGACCCCAACGGGGACACCTCGATTTGGAAATGGGTAGACCCGTTGGGGCCGAAATTGCTTATTCTCATTCCCAGGGGTTCCGCTTCGCTCCACCCCTGGC
>JBBRUN010000452.1:0-4802 GCA_038247765.1 Gemmatales bacterium
AGGACGCGTGGGGCGGCGCGTCTTTGTCGCGGGCGGGGGCTAAGCGCTGGACAGTCTTCTCGGGCCGTTGGGCAATCGATGTCGAGGATCGCACCACATCGGCGTCGGGGTGATACTCGGGGGCGAGCATCCGCCCGCCGCCGAAGGAAGGCTGATTGAGGAACAGTTGCGTCACGTGTTTGTGGGTCGCTTCGAGTGCCAGCTTCCGATCGGGGTTCAACGGGATCGGGGCGCCGGTGGCGTCGAGGGTTTCGGTTGTCAGTTCCGGCGGCGGGGCGGTGTCATCGATGGCTCCGCAACCGAGAGTGGCGACGCCGGTCGCCAACGCGACGGCGCCGAGAGTCGGTTTCAGGAGTCGCAGCAATTTCGAGATAGCCATGGTCGTTCCTAGAAGGGGTAACCCGAAAGACGACACCCGCATGATAACACCGACCGGTCGGAAGTGTTGGTATGTTGCGCGGGCGTGACGTGAATCGAAAAGTCGGGGACTTACCCGATTAGCGCAACGGTTCCGCGCCGGCTTTGGCTACGGGGCGGGAGCGAACATGTAGCTGAACGAGCCGGAGTTCCACGGGCATCGGGAACAGTTTCTTCGGCTACAGGCGGTGGATCGAGCAGCCCGCAGCCGACGATCCCGGCCAACAAGCCGACCCCGAGTGGCCACGATTGAAACAGCGCCGAAGTCGTGCGATCAACACGGTCTTGCCTTCCGAATAGGGAAGATTGTGCACGCGAAGAACTCTAAAAGCTAAGAAGGCGAGTGCTGACGGGAATCCGGTTGTTCGACTTGGCTCGTCAGAGCCGGACGCGTCAGCGACGTTCGGGTATGAACCACAAAAAGCTATGCGTATCGAGGATACCATTCATGACCAGCGTCCAATCGCCTTCCAAGCGTTTAGGACTTCGTGCTACGGGCCGGGATTGATGGCCTCTCGGGCGCTGGCAGCGGTGAACGAAAGAGTAGCGGCCAAGGCGACGGCTCCGAAACGGATCGGAATGGGAACCGCGACCGGCGTAGGGATTGTATTGCCGAGACGGGGCTGGACGATAACCATGAATGCACCACCGGAGCTACTGCGCATGTCCGACTCCCCTGCCCTGCGACTGACCAAACTGGCCAAGCGCGCCGGTTGCGCGGCCAAACATCCGCCGGGCTTCCTGCTGCCGTTGTTGGGAATGCTGCCGGGCATCACGGACCCGAATGTGCTCGTCGGCAGTTCGACCGCCGACGACGCGGCCGTCTACAAACTCTCCGACGACCTCGCCCTCGTGTTCACCACCGACTTCTTTACACCCATCGTCGACGACCCGCGCGACTTCGGCCGGGTCGCTGCGGCCAATGCCTTGTCGGACGTCTACGCCATGGGGGGCAAACCGCTGACGGCCCTCAGCATCGTCGGCTTCCCGGATAACCTCCCGGCCACGGTGCTCGGCGAAATCCTAAGCGGCGCTTCGAGCGTCGTCGCGGAAGCCGGGGCGTGTATCGTCGGCGGGCACACCATCAAAAGCGAGGAGCCGATCTTCGGCCTCGCCGTCGTCGGCACCATCGATCCCAAACGCATCCGCAGCAATGCCGGGGCGAAGCCGGGGGACGTTTTGATTCTGACCAAACCGATCGGCCTCGGCATCATCACGACGGCGGCGAAGAACGACCAAGACTCGCTCGGGGCGATCGCCGAAGCCATCGGCATCATGACGACTCTCAACCGCGCGGCGTGCGAAGCGCTCGCGCGGTTCGACGTGCACGCCCTCACCGACGTCACCGGTTTCGGCTTGCTCGGGCACTTGCGGAACATCACCGCGGCCAGCGCCGTTACAGCCGAGGTGTGGGCGGATCGCGTCCCGGTGATCCCCGCCGCGCGGCAGTATGTCGCCGCCGGCATCGCCCCCGGCGGCACGCGGGCCAACCGGAGTTTCTTGAACGACTGGGTCGAGTACGCCGAGGATGTTTCGGAATTCGATCAGTTGCTACTGTGCGACGCGCAGACCTCCGGCGGGTTACTGGTGGCAGTCGCCGAGGCGGATGCGGACAGCGCGATCGAGGCCCTGCGACAAGCTGGTGTCACCGGGATGACAGTCGGGCGGATCGCCGCTACGGGCCAAGGGCGCATCCGGGTAGTGAATGCCGGGTGATGGACACGAACCGGCTGTGGTCTGTATAAGTGACCCACTCTCCCCCAACCAGGATACGAGCATGAAACGCCTTCTCTCCGTTATCATCTTGCTTCACGGCAGCTTAGCCCTCGCGGCGCCGAAGCCGGAAGTCCTCGTCAAAGATTTGAAAAACCCCGAAAGCGTGGCCATCGCCATCGACGGGCGCGTGTTCCTCACGATCATCGGCGAGTTCGACAAAGACGGCGACGGCAGCATCGTCGAAATCAAAGGCGGCAAAGCGATCCCGTTCACGGCAGGGTTGAACGACCCCAAAGGCTTGGTTGCATTCCAGCAATGGCTCTTCGTTACCGATAAAACCCGCGTGCTGCGGATCGACCTGAAAACCGGCAAGTCGGAAGTCTGGGTCGATACCAAGGAGTTCCCGGTGTTGCCGGTCTTCCTCAACGACATCGTCGCGGACGAAGTCGGCACGCTGTACGTCAGCGACACCAACGGCCCGGCCCTGTTCAAAATCGCGACCAAGCCGCTGTCGAAGGGCAGCAAGGTGCCGCCGGTCCGGGTGACCACCCTCGTGGCCGACCCGAAAGACCTCGCGTTCTTGAAGAAGCCCAACGGCTTGCTCATGGACAGTCAGAACCATTTACTCGTGCTCGATTTTGAAACCGGTGAACTCCACCGGTTGAATCTGGATACTAAGAAATCGGAGAAACTCGCCGAGGGGTGCAAAGGGGGCGATGGTTTGGCCTTCGACCATTTTGGCCGGCTCTACATCACCAGTTGGGGCGAAGGGAAAGCCTGGGCGATTCCGCGTCCCGGCATCGCGCCGATCCTCATCGCGGAAGGAATGGCCAGCGCTGCGGATCTCGCATTCGATGCGGCGAACAACCGCTTGCTGATCCCCGACATGAAGGGGGGCACCCTGACGGCACTGAGCACGCAGATCCCCGGTTGGGAAGTCGATCAATCGCCGCTGGAGTTCGCGGCTGCGCCGGCCTTCCCGAAGTTGAAGCAGTGGACTGGCTGGGACTACGGCGCCGACACCGGCAAAGCCAACCCGGCCCGGCCCATCGTGCTGACCCACGCCGGCGACAGCACCCAGCGCACGTTCGTGGCTCTGCAACACGGGCAGATTCACATCGTGCCGAAAGCCGATTCCGCGAAGAGCGAGCTGTTCCTCGACATCCAATCGAAAGTGCTTTACAAGGACACCGAAAACGAACAGGGCCTTTTGGGGTTGGCCTTCCACCCGAAATACAAAACGAACGGCGAGTTCTTCGTCTTCTACACCGACAAAATCAAGAAGCTCGAAAACGTCGTCAGCCGATTCCGCGTCAGCAAAGACGACCCGAACAAGGCCGACCCGAAATCGGAGGAGGAGCTGCTGCGGATCAGCCATAAAGATTGGAACCACAACGGCGGCACCTTGGCTTTCGGGCCCGACGGCTTTTTGTACATCGTGGTGGGCGACGGCGGTGCCGGCGGCGATCCGTACGACAACGGCCAAGCCCTGGGCACTCTGCTCGGGAAAATTCTCCGCATCGACATCGACAACAAAGGCGGAGGAGAAGTGAAAACCGCTTATGCGATCCCCAAAGACAACCCCTTCGCCACGTCCGCGAAAGCCCGGCCGGAAATCTTCGCTTACGGACTCCGCAACCCGTGGCGAATGAGCTTCGACCGCAAAACCGGCCAAGGCTGGATCGCCGACGTCGGCCAAAACCTCTGGGAAGAAATCAACTTGCTCGACAAAGGCGGCAACTACGGCTGGCGCCGGCGCGAAAGCCTGCACCCATTCGGATCGGACGGCCACGGCGTCAAGAAAGAGATGATCGACCCGATCTGGGAATACCACCACGACCTCGGCAAGAGCATCACCGGCGGATTCGTCTACCGCGGAAAAGCTTTCCCCGAACTCGAAGGGCACTTTTTGTACTCGGATTACGTTTCATCGAAGTTCTTCGCATTGAAGTTCGACGCGGGCAATAAACGCGTCGTGTCGAACCGGCCGATACCGGGCATCGCCCAGGCGATCCTGTCGTTCGGCGAGGACGAAGATGGCGAACTCTACTGGATGAGTGTTTCGCCCAACGGGACGGGCGTGTTCAAGCCCGCCAAGAAATAAGACCGATGGGCCGAAGCGGTTCGGCATCGCGCTTGCCAGAGGTTCTCGTGGTATCGGCGTGGCCGCCGGAGCCTGTCGCTCCGGATTTCGCCCGACGACCCCATGAGGTTCACCATGAAACTGACAATCCGTGTGGCATTCGCCGCCTGCTTCGCCTGCTTGGGTCTGACCCCGGTCACTGCCGAAGACAAAGCCCAGCCGCCACAACTCGACGGCCTCTACACCATCGTGTCGGGCGAAAAGGACGGGAACGCAATCCCGGCCGACAAGCTGAAAGGCTCGATCATCCGTTTTGACGGGGACAAAGTCGTCGGCACCGACAAAGACAAGAAAGAATTCTTCGGCTGCACCTTCACCATCGACAAAACCACGACGCCGTACAGTATCGCGATGATTAGCACGGCCCCTGTGAAGGGCGACAAGGCGATGGGCATCATCGAATGGAAAGGCGACACCGTCAAGCTGGCTTACGCACTACCGGGTGGCGAAACTCCGAAGGAGTTCAAAACCAAAGCGAAGCAACACTACTTTGTGATGAAACGCGTCACCAAGAGCGAGAAGTGAT
>JBBRUN010000453.1:0-4784 GCA_038247765.1 Gemmatales bacterium
AGCGTCTACCCGGCGAAGTAATGCCGAACGTCTACAAGTGGACGGGTCGAGCGAGTGGTGGCTCGGCCCTCACCCCCCGTCCCCTGTCAGCATTGGTCTCCACACATCTTTTTTGGGATTCGGCGGGGCGGCGAACAGGGGCAGGTGGTCGGCGATCAGCCAGTCGATGGTGTCCGGCGCGTGGTCGCCTGCCACCCGGCGGGCCGACCCGCCACACCCACAACCCGGCCGTCGCCACCGGCTTCGACCGCTTCACCTGGCGGCCCGACAGCCGCATCGAGATCCCGCGCAGCCACTCCGCCGAGGCGTCGCTCCGCGACTCCAACCGCCACCCCGACACGCACGCCCCGGTCGCCACCCACAGCTTCCGCAACAACGCCTCGCCGGTCCGCTGACGCCTGGTGAATCGGCACGATTTTTGCGCGGAGGAGGCGGCGGCGGTGGCGGACCGACCGCCCCGCTGTAACCCGTTCACCAGGGCGGAGTAACACCGCCGGAGTCGCGCTTCCAACGGGAGTAGGCTGAAGTCATACGCGGCACCGTACCAGACTCGTAAACTTGTGTAGAGACCAATGCCTCCCGGGGGGTAGGTGCAGGCCATCGCGCCCGCCGTTGGGGGCGGTCTGGCCGGGGTCGTACGCATCGTGCGAGCGTCAAACGCCCGTCCCCACCTCAGCCGCCGCCCGATTCGAGGGTGTGACACCGCCAACAGTGGGTTCGCTGTCCCGTCCGGCGCTGTGACGGTGTAGCGGTCGCCTTGCTATCTGAATGCAGCTTCCGCTCGGCACCGGGGAGCGGACTCGCCGCCGTTTTTAGATGATTCTGTGGTGGGCCACCGATAAACTCGGTCGCATGTCTGAAGCCACCCGCCTCCTCGACGCGGCCGCCGCCGGTGACCGCAAGGCTGCCGCCGAGCTACTGCCGTTCGTGTACGAGGAGTTGAGAAAACTCGCCGCTGTCCGCATGGCCGCCGAAGCCCCCGGCCACACGCTCGACGCCACGGCACTGGTCAACGAGGCATGGCTGAAGTTGAACGCGGATTCCTTTTCATCCAAAAGTGGGTTCTTTCGGGCGGCCGCGGTGGCGATGCGGCGGACTCTCGTGGATCACGCCCGGTCCTAGCAGGCCGGCAAGCGCGGCGGCGGTCAACGGGTCGATTACGACTTCGATCGTCTGGCCCGACCCGAGCGGGATGCCGAACTCGACGCACTCGACGAATCCCTGAGTCGCTTGGCCCAGGTCCAGCCCCAAGTCGCCGAACTCGTGCGATTGCGGTACTCCGTCGGTCTGGCGATCCCGGATGCCGCTCTCGTGCTGGGGATTTCTCCGCGAACCGCAGATGCCTGGTGGGCCTATGCCCGCGGCTGGTTAGCCGAGGATTTAAAAAGGAGTCCTGAAATTTTGGTGGTGTCCCGTGAACGTTGTAGACGCTGATTTTCGGGCGTATTCACAACCCTTAAACGCCGGCTTTCAAGGCGTTTTCGATTGCCTCCAACGCTCGCGGGACGCCACCCAATTCCCGCACATCCGGCCCCGCCGCGCAACACCAATTCGCAAACCCCTGTCGCGCGCCCCTGGACATCCTCTGGGCAGGAACAATGTTGACTGCGGTCCGGCGAGGGGTATCGTTGGCTTCGTCATCGACTGCATGCTCCCCATGGCGTTCATCTCGGACACATCGGTGGAGTGGCTGCTACGGTCGAGGAGAGGGACGAACCATGAGGCGATTCTCCACGTTCGTGGTTTTCGGGCTTGTGGTCGCCAGCACGGCTTCAGTTGCCGACGACCGAACAGGCCGCGAGAAAGTCTTGGCCGATGCCGAGTCGCGGTTGAAGTCCATCTACGAGAAACGGGACTTCGCACCGGCGACATTTCCCGGCGGATGGCTCGCGGACAATTCCGGCTATTTGATGCTGGAGCCTTCCACGCCCGGCGAGGGACCGGAAGTCGTCAAGTACGACGTGAAAGACGGGAAGCGATCCGTGCTCATCGGGGGGGACCAACTCGCCGTGCCCGGCACGCCTGATCGGTTGGTCGTTCAACGGTTCTTCCAGACCCCCGTCGCCAACAAGTTCTACCTGCGAACACGAACCGGACACTGGCTCTTCGACTCGAAATCGGGCGAACTCAAAAAACTTCCCGACGAGATACCACAGCCGTCGGCGGCAAACGCATTTTCTCCGCAAGGGGATCGCATCCTCTTTCGCCGCGGCCGAAATCTTTCCGTGTTCGACATCGCCAGTGGACGCATCGCACCGTTGACCGCGGACGACGACCGCAGCCAACTGGACAACGGCAACCAGATGAGCTGGAGCCCCGACGGCCGACGGATCGCGTATCTCCAATCCGATTCCTCGAAGGTCCGCCGTCGGCCCGTTGTGCACCCGACCGACCCGACTTATCCCGAGGTCACACTCGAACGCTTTGCTCGCGTCGGCACGCCGATTCCGACACTTCGAGTGGGAGTCGTCGATCGCGAGGGTGGGGCCACACGCTGGGTGAAACTCCCGGCCGATCCGGGCACATGTTACATCAACGACGTCAGTTGGGCCGGGAACTCGAAGGAAATCCTGATCGAGATGCTCAGCCGGTCTCGCGACAGCCGCAAGTTCTTGCTCGCGAACGTCGAGTCCGGGGAAGTCGCGACCGCGCACGAGGAAACCGATCCCGCGTGGGTCGATGCGAGCTATTCCGCCAACGCGGGGCTCGAGTGGATTCGCGACGGAAAGGAATTCGTCCTGCTCAGCGAGCGAGACGGTTGGCGGCACGCCTACGTGATTTCGCGAGATGGCAAACAACGAACGCTACTGACGAAAGCCAAGTCCGACGTCATTGCTCGCGGGCCGGTCGATGAACACGGCGGCTGGTTGTACTACCTCGCGTCGCCGACGAACGCGACCCAGCGCTACCTGTATCGCATCCGACTGGATGGCAAGGGCGATCCCGAGCGGGTGACGCCGATGGATCAACCCGGAACGCACGGTTATGACTTCTCGCCGGATCGGAAGTGGGCGTTCCACACCTATTCCACATTCGACAAGCCGCCGGTCGTCGATCTGGTCCGACTCTCCGACCATCGCTCGGAGCGCGTTCTGGAGGCGAATGACGAGTGCCGCAAACGCGCCCGCCCGCTGATCACCCGGCCGACCGAGTTCTTGAAACTGGACATCGGGAAGGGTGTGGTGATGGACGCGTGGCTGATCAAGCCGCGAGACTTCGATGAGAAAAAGAAGTACCCGGTGTTCGTCTTCGTTTACGGCGAACCGCACGGCCAGACGGTCCTCGACGATTGGGCCGGCGGGCAGAATCACACGATGTTCCACCGCATGATCGCGGACCTCGGATACCTCGTCGTCTCAATCGACGGTCGCGGGACGCCGGCGCCGAAGGGCGCCGCCTGGCGTCGTGCCGTGTACGGAAGCCTCGGCCCACTTTCGACCGAGGAACAAGCGGCGGGCGTGAAGGCGTTGGGCCGCATGCGATCGTACGTCGATTTGTCGCGGGTGGGCATCTGGGGTTGGAGCAGCGGCGGCTCGAACACCTTGAACGCATTGTTCCGCAAGCCGGATGTGTATCACGTGGGCATTGCGGTGGCACCCAAACCCCGCCCGGAATTGTACAACGCCTGGTTTCAGGAAATCTTCATGCGGACGCCCGACGTGAACCCGGAAGGCTACCGCAAGGCCGCGGCCATCAACTTCGCGGAAGGCTTGCGCGGGGATCTCTTGATCGTGCACGGCACTGGCGAGACCAACACGCACCTGCAAATCACCGAGAGCCTCGTGGATCGACTCATCGAACTCGGCAAGCGATTCGACTACATGGCCTACCCCAACCGCGACCACGGCTTGCGCGAGGGTAAGGGCACCGCGGTCCACCTCCGGATGCTGATGACCCGATACTTGATCGAGCATCTTCCCCCCGGTCCACGGTGATGTCGTGCGGCCGCCGGACGAGGCCGTCCGGCGGCCGGGGCAAATCGTTGACGCGCTTTGCCAGGAATGCCCGCAAGAGCTTGGCGAACTCGTCGCCGCTCGTTACCAGTGCGGGGTGGCCGGCGATGAGCAGGTGGAACTCCCGCGTCGTCAGGTCCATCTTGTCCGTCCTCAATCTGGCCACCAGCGCTCCCGACCAGTTTCAGGGTGGAACTCCCGCGTTGTCAGGTCCATCTTGTCCGGTTCGGCACCGGCGGCCGGAAAGATCTGGTCGTGCTTCCCCCTGGCGATCCGCACCACGGCGGGTGCGTGTGGAGGTACTCGTGCCACTTCGGGAAGAGCGGCGGGTTGGTGCCGTAACAGAGTCTTCTCGAATGGGCGGGGGCCGGTTCAATAGGGAGTACGGGTGGGCGGCGTCGCTGAGATAGACCCACGCGAAGGCCGTGCGGCGGGGCCGGAGCAGGACGAGAGGGGTATCGTCGGCGTGGAGGGCGAACGACTGCAACAGTTGCCTGCGCATCAACTCGTACAGCGGTGTCGGGAGGTCGCCGCACTTGCGCAGGTGGTCGCACAGTGTTGATCGCCGCACGTCCCACCCGTGGCGGGCGAGGATTGATTCCTGGCGGTGCAGTGGCAGGTGGTCCACCGGCTTCGAGACGATGACGTGGGCGAGCAGGCCGGCCCCGACCTTGCTCTTCGGGATCGGCTCCAGTGTCAGCACGGCCTTGGCGATCCGCGGGTCGTGGCCTTGCTACTCGCATGACCGACAGGCATAAACGGGCCGGATCAGTTCCCGGACGAAGATCGCCATCGGCTGGTAGTCGAGGCGTTCGCTGGTGGTCTGGCCGA
>JBBRUN010000454.1:0-4732 GCA_038247765.1 Gemmatales bacterium
CCCTGCCGAAAGCAGCGAAAGCAGCGAAAGCAGCGAAAGCAGCGAAAGCAGCGAAAGCAGCGAAAGCAGCGAAAGCAGCGAAAGCTCCGAAAGCAGCGAAAGCAGCGAAAGCAGCGAAAGCTCCGAAAGCTAAACCGCGTTGCCGATCGTTTTGCTCGCTCTACGAGGTTGTCGCAACGATTCTTGGAGCACCTTCGCCTGACGCCGGTCAGAATCCGGTACGGGAATGGCGCCGCGCACAGCGTGACCTCCAAAGCCTCCAAGAATGGCGCTACCCCTCAGCCTGTTCGGCTTGACGGCCCGCACGAACTCCGGCTATATCGCAGGGGTGCTGGCAGGGACGCCAGCGATTCCCCGGCGGATCGACCATGCCTCGCCGATTGGCCCTTTCAATTGCGGACATCCGCGTGCGCTACGGCACTACCGTCGCCCTCGACGGGGTGTCGCTCGACGTGCGCCGCGGCGAAATCGTCGGGCTGCTCGGGCCGAACGGGTCGGGGAAAAGCACGACCATCGCCGTCGCCGCCGGGATCATTGATCCGCTGAGCGGCTTCGTGGCGGCGGGCGGAATTCGCCGCGATGCCAACCCGTGCGCCTACGCCAAGAAGATTGGCCTCGTCCCGCAGGAACCGGCTCTCTACGACGAACTTTCGGCGGAAGCGAACCTCGCTTTCTTCGGCCGTTTGTACGGGTTGAAGGGCTACGAACTCAACTGCCGGGTGGCGACGGCACTCGACCGCGTCCGCCTGACCGACCGGGCCTTCGACCGCGTCGGCACCTTCTCCGGCGGTATGAAACAACGGGTGAATCTGGCCGTCGCTTTGCTCCACGATCCTCCACTACTTCTGCTCGACGAACCGACGGCGTCCCTCGATCCGAAATCGCGCGATCTCTTGTTCGCCGACCTGCACCGCCTCCGCGAGGCCGGTCACGCGGTGCTGCTCACGACCCACCACCTCGACGAAGCCGAGTACGGTTGCGACCGCATCGCGGTGCTCGAATCGGGCCGGATCGTCGCGCAGGGCAAGCCGTCCGACTTGGTGCGCCATTCGCCGACGGATCGGCCGGTGCTGTACGGGCAACTGCTGGAGAACCTCGCCATCTTCTTCATCAAGGGTCTGCGGAAGCGGCTCGAAGCCGGAGTCGAACTCGAGATCACCGGCCGGCGGCTGAGGCTCTCGGCGGAGAGCACGGAGCAACTCGGGCGGGCGCTCGGGTTGATCCTCGGCGACGGCATCAAGCTCGAAACCTTCCACACGCCACCGGGCCGCCTCGAAACGTTGCGGCGCCCCGTCCCCGTCGCGCAGGGGGAACCGTGCGACGCCAGTTGAACCTCATCTTGGCACTCGCCGGTAAAGACTGGCGGCTGTTCCTCGCGGACAAGCGCGCGGCGCTCCTCTGCTTCGCCGTGCCCATCGTGCTCGCATCGGCTTTCGGCATCATTTTCGACAAACCGAAGACGCAATCCGGCGGCGTCAAGCTGCCGCTTTTGATCGTCATCGAAGACGACGGCCCGTTCAGCCGCAGCGCCGCGAACGAACTGATCGCCAGCAACCGCACCGACGCGGAAATCGTGACGCGCGAGCAGGCCGACGAACGTTTGGCCGAGCGCCGGCCGGGCGTCGCGGTCGTGTTCCCCAAAGGATTTGAAGCCTTGGCGACGTGGAAGCCGGGCTCGGCCGAACCGCGCCCGACGGTGCGCGTGTTGCACAATCCGCTCTGCCAGAGCGAAGGCCAATGGGCCGAGGGGATCGTCACCGAAGTGGTCATGCGGAAGGTGGCGAAGGATCGGCTATCGCCGCTGTTGAATGAATCCGCCGTGGCGCTGCCCTTCGAAGTGAAGACGGTGGAAGCCGTCGATGCGAGCCTCGGTTTCAATTCGTACTCGCACAGCTTCAGCGGGATGACCCTGCAATACCTGCTCTTTTGGGGAATGGAGAGCGGCCTGCTTTTGCTGCGGGATCGCCAGCGCAGCGTCTGGCTGCGGTTGCGGGCGGCGCCGGTGCCCTTCTGGTGCGTCCTACTCGCCAAGGCATTGTCTACGGCGAGCATCGCCTTCCTGCTGGTGCTGGCGACCTTCGGCTTCGGCTACCTCGCCTTCGGCGTCACCATCACCGGGTCGTGGCTCGGCTTCGTGCTGCTCGCCCTCGGCGTCAGCATCCTCGCCGCCGCGACGGGTCTTCTCGTGGCGGCCATCGGCGGCACCGAGGCCCGCGCCCGCAGCGTTTGCATCCTCGGCATCTTGGGCGTGTCGATGCTCGGCGGCCTGTGGCTGCCGTCGTTCGTGCTGCCCGAATGGGCCCGCGATCTTTCCCTGAGCCTGCCGACGACCTGGGCGATGCGCGGCTTCGACGGCGTCACTTGGCAAGGTCGCGGCTTCTGGGATTCGCTCGTCAGCGTCTCCGCGGTCGCCGGGTTCTCCGCACTGTTCTTGGCTTTGGCCGTGGCCCGTTTGGTTTCCTCCGAGGCGCGCCGCCGGCGCGGATTCGCATGATGCGCACCCTGTTCGCAGTGTTGATGGGCTTCTCCGGAATCGTGTTCGCTGCGGACAAGTCCGAGGCGCCCAAGCCGGTGGAACTGAGTTTCGAAGATCAATTCGAAACGAAGCACAGCATCGCCGATTTGAAGGGCAAGGTCGTGATCCTCGTGTACGGGGATCGCCACGCCACCGAGGCCTGCCGGGAACTCGGCGAGAAATTGCACGTGTTGTTCCACCCCACGGCCAAGGGACTGACGCCGGAAAAAGCGAAACTGGCGCCGGTGTCATCGCTGCCGGGAGTCGCCGAGGGAAAGGCGTCGCCCGATGTCGTCGTGGTGCCGGTGGCCTGCGCCGGGAGTGTCCCCGGCCCGATCAAGACGCTCATTCGGAGGGGTTTGAAAAAAGACGCCGCCGAGACGCCGGTGTGGATCGACTTCGGCACGGTCATGGCGGACAAGTTCACGGTGAAGGATAGCCAGCCGAATATCGTCGTGATCGACGGTTCGGGCTATCTGCGGTTGAAGGTGAATGGTACCCCGGACAAAGCGACCTACGAGAAGATCCTGCAGACGACCCAGAACCTCCGGGCTGAAGCCGCGGGATTGCGCTGAAACAGATCGTAGAATATCACTCGTTCGGCAGAGTGACCCGATTGTGTTGGCAGCTGTTGCCGGAGCCTACGGATGACGGATCCTATTCGCCGGCCGCTCTCGGCGATCGCCCACGGACGCAGCGGCGACAAAGGCAATCATTCCAACGTTGCCATCATCGCGTACACGCCGGCCGGGTTCGACTGGTTGAAGGTGCACCTCACGGCCGACATTGTGGGCGCGTACTTCTCGCCCCTCGGCGCCAGCCGCGTGGAGCGATTCGAAGCGCCGAATGTCCTCGGGTTGAACTTCCTGCTGTACGACGCCCTCGCCGGCGGCGCGAGTCGGTCGCTGCGGACCGACACGCAAGGCAAGAGCTTCGCGCTAGCACTTTTGCAAATGGGAATTGACCTCCCCGCCGAACATGGGAACATGGTACGTGTGGTTTCCGCCGACCCGTCCGGAGTTTAATCATGACCCGTTGGCCTTTGATTCTGGGCGCGATGGTGCTGGTTACCGCCGCGCGGGCCGAGGAACCGACCGGCATCGCTTTCACGGGCGGTTTCGCCGACAACAGCAACGTGCCGCTGTATCTGCCGGATAGCAAAATCACCATCGTCACCAAGTACGGCAAACTCGCGGTGCCGCTCTCGGAGGTCGTGCGAATCGAGTTCGGCTTCCGCTATCCCGAAGGCATGGAGAAGAAGATCGCTTCGGCCATCGAGGATCTCGGCGGCGCAGACTACGCCAAGCGCGAAGCGGCCCAGAAGCAATTGATCTTGTGGGGCGAAGTGGTGATTCCCGCGTTGCGGAAGGCGATGAAGTCCGGCAACGCCGAAGCCGCGAGCCGGGCCGAGGTCATCGTGAATAAGCTTCTGGCAAGTCTGCCGGGGGATCACCCGGAAATCCAAGAGTTCGACACCGTCATCACGGAAGAATCGAACATTCGGGGATCGTTGGAAACGACAGCGATCAAAGCGAATACGAAGTTCTTCGGCGAAACGACACTCAAGCTCGCCGATCTGAGGGTGCTCCGGAACATCGCCCTCGATCACGCGGAACCCAAAGCCAAGCCAGTCGGCGCCGGTGGCCCGTTCGGCCCTCCCGGTGCCGGCGCTGGACCGATCATCTTTCTCGGGGGTAATCGATGAGCCTTAAAGGTCAAAGCGTCGCGGTGTTGCTCGAACAGCAGTACCAAGAGATGGAAGTCTGGTACCCCGTGTACCGTCTGCAAGAAGCGGGGGCCACGGTCGTTCTGGTCGCACCCGAGGCGGGCAAAACCTACGCCAGCAAACTCGGCTACCCGGCCAAGGCCGACGCGGCAGCGAAAGACGTGCAGGCCAGCGACTTCGCGGGGATCATCATCCCCGGGGGGTTCTGTCCGGATTATATCCGCCGCAGCGACGCCATGCTGAAACTGGTGCGCGATGCCGACGCATTGAAGAAACCGCTGGCGGCGATCTGCCACGGGCCGTGGGTATTGTGTTCGACGACGGCCCTCCGCGGCCGGAAGGTTACAAGCTTTTCCTCAATCCGGGACGATGTTGCGAATGCCGGGGCGACGTGGGTCGATGAAGAAGTCGTCGTGGACGGGCACATCATCACGAGCCGGACGCCCGCCGATCTGCCGGCGTTTATGGTGGCGGTGTTGAAGGCTTTGGCA
>JBBRUN010000455.1:0-4725 GCA_038247765.1 Gemmatales bacterium
ACTTGTGTCGACGAGGTCGGTTTAACAGACTTGCTTGGTTCTGCCTACCTACGAAGCGAAGCGCACCGGCCGCAACAAAGTCGTGGCGTGATGCGGCTATTTCTTCTCGGGCACCGGCGCGAGCTTCTTCAACCGCTCTTGTCGATGCTTTTCTTCTTCCGCCGTCCACGGCCGGCCGTCGACCGAATTGATGACGTGCTTGGTGGTGAATTTGGTGTAGCTATGCTCGCGGTAGGTGATGGTCAGCGGATTCCGGTCTCCGTACGCCCCTTCGACTTTGAGGTCGAGTACCTTGCCGGGGAGTTGGACTAAGCGAAAGGATAGTTGCGGAATGCTGGCGGTAGCAGAAGCCTTATACCGGCTATAGAAAAGATAGATACGATTACCGATTTGCACCTGTTGAATAGACGCAAGGACTCGTTCTTGTTCCGGAAGTTCTAGCGCTCGCCCTTCTAAAGAAATGTTACTACTTGATATTACGGCCTTTGGAGTCAATTCAATGACATTAAAAGCGACTGGCGGTGATTTAAGCAGTTTCCCGTCTATCTTTAGGATGCACTGCATTTGATACTTTCCGATATCACGGGGGATGGATAGCCCGAACGACGCAAGAGAGCAGTCCGCATTTGATGCTGAGCCCGGCTGCAACTGTAATTTAGGATATGATAAGCCCTGGCGCAAATCGCGACCAGAGTGCCTAAACATAGCTCTCCCGTCTGGGTCAGAAATTGTAAATTCCATATCAAGGTTAGCGATGAGGTCGCCTGGCGACATGAGGGTGAGCGGCTGCTGAGTTGCGTTGAAAATTGAAATGCGAGTCCGAAAGTCTCCTAGATATTCGCCAGCTAGATACGGCTCGGTGGTACTGATAGGAGAGACACGCAGACTCAACCCGTGTTGATCGACAGGATTTGGGAAAAAGAACCATGAGCTCACAACTGTTGCTCGTATCAAAAACGCAATATATATGGGAATGGGAATCAATCTCCATCCTATTCGAGAATATCTTGCAAACTGCCAATGGTCGACTTCCGCTTGTTTAGGTCATACGTTGCCTAAAGTAAGATTCAGAACTTCGTACACGAGCCAAATATCAGCGGTGTATAAGTCTGCGGAAACGATTTGCTCATTCCTTCACCCATTCGCCAGTCCTTACGATGAGTTGCTTCTGTACTGTCGCGGTAAACTTGACAGTTGCCAACTCAGCACTTTTCGTTCTCGAAGTGGCATCGAGGATATCGGCGTCGTCTTCCGTGGTGTGCTCTCTTGAGTCGAAGCCATCTACGTCCTCCTTGAGTACGAGTTGATGGGTCAGCTCGTGTGCGATCGTAGTGACCAAGAGATCATAACGCTTTGGATACTTTGTCACAGTACCGGCTTTATCTGTATCAGTCGTTCCGACTACCGAGCCGCGCTGTTTCAAAGCTTCTTGGCCTTTTTGATTTAGGATGGTGTTTGTCCCTTGCGTTGTCGTAAATCCCGCTACCCCGTTGCCTTTAGCATCACGTATACCTTCATCAATCACCAGTAGATGCAAGAAATGTGGCATCAAAGTTACATTTCGGCGGAAATGCAATTCCTCCCACAATTCAAACTCGGAATCTACTTGGGCTTTCGGCAAATCGAGGGAAGCATCATCAATCAGCCAGTACATGTAGATGCCGGCTCCACGCGTAGCATTGCTGAAGACGCCTGAGACGCCATTCAAAATACCCTTGAAACCGTCTGTACCGGGTACATTGTTCAGAACCTCCGCCCGATCCACCTCCAACAAGATCTCCTTTCGCGCCGGGTCGAGGCGGATGTGCCCGCCCGCGTAGCCGTTGGCTCCGGTTCCGTCGAGGCCGCCGCCGTCGAGGATGTATCCCCGGTATTCTTCGAACACGCTGTGGGCATCGCCGGTTTCGGCTTGCGCCGACAACGGTCCTTCCGGGGTCGTACCGACTTTGTCCGGGTCGGCGAATTCTGCGTCGTTGGCCGCGTCGCGGTGGAACATCGTGCGCGCTTCCAGTTCCGTCTTCGCCGGTAGGCCGTATTGCGCGCTCCAACGCTTGCCCATCTCGACTTCCCACTTGTCTGCGATGCTGTCGCCGTCTTCGTCCAACGGCACGCCGAGCAGCAGCGTCGATTGCAGCACCTCGCCGCCGTTGCCGTTGTCGACATATATCCGGGCTTCCAGCCGTGCCCCCCCCGCGTAATCCTTGGCGTAGAAGTTCACCCACGTGCTGGTCGCCTCGATTTTCCCATCAAAGAAGACGCCGGCTGTCGGCTCGCTTTGCATGCTAAAGCGATTGATCGAGATCAAGTCGTTATCCCCGTCCCGCTGGAACGAGTAGTCGTGCAATTTGGTATTGCCTTCCACGAGCGGGTCGCTCCGATTCATCGCGTAGCCGGGGAAGATCGTCGAGACTTTGATCTCGAATTCGATCCGCTTCAAATTGGCGATATTATTGCCGATCCCGTCGACCACCAGTCTCAACCGCTGCGCCGTGTAGACTTGGTTGTTGAAGGTCGTACCGGTCGACAGCTTCGCCACGTTACCTTCGTAACCGGGCAGGTAATTGACGACCCCGTCCACCGCGTCGGCCAAGCTATTGTTGTCATCGACACTCAGATCGAAGACCGCGCGGACGCCGGCGTCCCACGTCGAATCGGTTTGGCCGGCGGCCATCGACGAAAAGTTGCCGGTTGTGCCCGCGGCTGTGACGTCGCTGTTGGTTTCGCCATTCGCCACGTTGGCATTCTGTTCCGACCAAAGGTAGCCGGCGCCGGGATTGCCGAATTGCAGGCGGTATTGTTTATCCGCCGGCACCCGGAAACTGTAGTTCCCCATCGCGTCGGTGGTCGTGTACGGCACGGCGTCGATTTCGGTCGCCGCATCCAGGATGCGGACCCGCGTATTGGCGAGCCCACTTTCCCCGGCGTCCTGTCGGCCGTTGCCGTTGGTATCGAGCCAAACCCGATTCCCGATGGTCGACGTGTTGGAGTACAATCGGGCTTGGGGCACGACTTCGCGTGCGAGTTGCGCGCCCTTCGACCATTCCAATTTCACCGCGGCGCCGCCAGTGTTGTCAAAGTACTCCATGCGGATGTCGTACAGTTCGCCCGCATTCAGCGCGACGCTCGTCCCTTGGTGACCCGCCGGTACAAATGGGCCCCAAGCATCGATAACCGACACGCCGTTGATCAACAGGCGCACGCCGTCGTCCGCTTGGACGTAAAAGGTGTAGATCCCGCCGAATTCCGGGCGGATTTTACCGGTCCAACGCACCGAGAAATAATCCGCGCCGACGCCGGTGCCGGGCGGGGCCGAATTGCCCCACGTCGTGAAATCGACCGTGCCATCCACCCGGGCGGTCTTCACATCGGTCAAGTTTTGGGTGTTGTAGTAGCGGGCGAACAGGCCATCGCCCGCTGGTGCTGGCGGCGGAGCCACCACATCCGCAATCATGACCGTCGCGCTGCCGCCGGTGACCGTGTACCCCGAACCGCCGAGCAGTCCGAGAATCACCGATTCCTCGCCTTCGACGATTGCGTCTTCGAGGGCATTGAAATACAGCGGCGCGTAGGCATGGCCGGCTTGGAAAGTCACCGTTTGGCTGCCCGAACTCAAGCCGGTGTAGTCGATGCCGGCGGTCGCGGTTCCGCTGGTGCCGTAATTCACGGTCAGTGTCGATGCGCCGGCGCTGCTACTGCGCTGCAGCAAGAACATGCCGACGCCGCCTTCGGACGGGTGCGTCTGAGCACTGATCGACAGCGTGGGCGTGACCGGCGGACTCGGCGGACTCGGCGGCGGGCCGGTGGGCGGCGACGTGGTGCCCCCGTCGTTGTCTTCGAGATCGACGATCGCGTTCCCATTGGTAATCGTGTAGCCGGGGGCACCGGTCAAGACCACCAACACCGGTTCTGTACCTTCGATGAAGGCGTCATCGATTGTATCGAACACCAGCGCGGCCGAGCTTTGGCCGGCGGCGAAGGTCACCGAGCCGCTGAGGCCGGTGTAATCCACGCCGGAAATGGCACCAGCGGTGATGGCAGGGAAGTCGTACGTTACCGTCAGCGTGCCGACAGAGTCACTGCGGTAAACGGCGAACACCCCGCTGGCGCCACCTTCGGTCGCAGAAGCGTACGGCTCGATAGAGACTGTCGGCGTTGTCGGCGGTGGCGAAGTGCCACCGTCGTTGTCGAAGATCGATAACGTCGCCGTGCCGGTCGTGATCGTGTAACCGGGGGCGTCGGTGAGCACCACCGTCACCGCCTCAGTGCCTTCGATCAGCGCGTCGTCGATGGCGTCGTACAACAGGCCCACCGTCCCGACGCCCACGGCGAAGGTGACCGAGCCGCTCAGCCCCGTGTAATCGACACCGGGTGTGGCCCCACCCCCGACGGTGGGCAATTCGTAGGTGACCGTCAACGAGTCGGTCGTATTGCTCCGGAACAACCCGAACCCGCCTGCCGAGCCACCTTCGGTCGCCGAAGAATAGGGGGCGATGTAAACGGTCGGCGGTGATGTCGGCGGGGAGCCGGGCGGTGACATCGGTGGCGTTGGCGGTACCGGCGGCGAACCGCCATTGACCGGGCTGACGCTGAGCATCCAATAATGGTCGTTGTAGTCCCAGTCACTATTGCCGGTGCCGGCCATGTCTTCGAATTGCAGCGATCCGCTACCGGTGTACAAAAAGGGCCTCTGCTCGGACGGGCTGCCGCCGACGCTGCCGGGGGCCA
>JBBRUN010000456.1:0-4708 GCA_038247765.1 Gemmatales bacterium
TCTTCGCACCGCCCACCACGGGCACCGTGAAAAAGAAGTAAACGCAGACCAACGACCTCCGAAGGAATCGGACCCGTGAACCGAGACAACACACTCCGCCGTTGGTTCCCGCGCCTGATGGTGGGCGCGTGCAGCACGCTGGCCCTCTCGGCCGCGCCGGCGCTCGCGCAAAAGCGCGAACCGGCCGCGACGCTGTTGCCCGCGCGGCCGTCGCTGGCGCCGGCCGTCGTTCGCGGGGCCACGCCCGATGCTCTGATGCCGAGCTTCACCGGGGCTTACGTGCCGTCGGTTCCCGCGCCGAAGTACGAGGGGGCCGATCGCGGCGATTCCAAGTCATGGGCCGGGGCCAAATGGGCCGGCTTGAAAGAAACCGTCGTCGGCAAGCCGAACCCGACTGCGTCGAAGTCGGGCGAACCCGATCCGCGACTCATCACAGCTCCGACCAGTCCGCTCATCGGCAGCGGTGTTCCCGCCGTACAGCCGACTCCGCCACAACCGCTGCAAAATGTGTACGCCAGCCCGCCGGCGTACCGCTGGTACGGTTGGGGCGGCACAACACCCGGCGCGAATCCGCACGCGCCGAGCGGCGTCTACCCGCAAGGCTCGGCGAACTGGTATTCGCAAACGGGCGCGACGCCCGGTGCGTTCCCGGACACGGGCGCCCGCAACATTCTGGAAGCACCGGCCATCGAACCGCCGGTCTACACTGCGCGGCCGATGAGCGGCATACCTTTCCACGGTGGCGTGCCCGCCAAGCCGGTGGAAACGAAACCGACCGCACGCTACTTGACCGAACAAACGATCCCCGAGCCGCGCGTCGTGGCGCGGACGCCGGTCGGTTCGGGTTTGAACATGCCCGCCGCGCCCAGCCTGCCGAGCGGCATGCCCGTGGCCATCGCCTCGTCGAACGAAGGTCGCACGCTGCCGGCCGAGCCGGTCGCTTTGCCTGTCAACGAGCTGAATTGGCAGACGGCGAGCGGTCGCGGCGTTCCACTGCCGAAGGCCCCGGATCCGCAGCCTACGGTCTCGCAGCCGGTCTCGACCGAGCCGGCGTGGACACAGCCGACGCAACCGGTGAAGCCGACGGTGTCGGTGATCCGCGGGCAGCTCGACGGCCGCGAACCGCAATCGCTCGATACGATTATCCGCAGCGCGTGCGTCGGCCGCGTGGTCAGCGCCGAAGTCCGGGCCATCACGGCGAAGAAGCTCGTCGTGACGTTCGTGGCCGCCAGCGAGAATGCCGCCCGGGAAGCCGCCGCACTCGTGGCGGTGCTGCCGGAGTTGAAGCCGTATGAAGTGACTTTCGAAGCGCAAATCGCGGGGCGGTGAGCGGGCACTTTTTATCGCATGTCCAGCGAGGCTTGCCAGGCTATGGTCGGGCCAGAAGTCGCGTGATATCATGCTCCGGAATTGGTACTGGAGAACCAGCAACGATGCCGCTCGTTTTTCGGTCGATGCTCGCGGACGGCACTGGATTGGTGCCGCGATTCGGAAACGATGCGATTGTTTCCGACGTTAAGGAAAGCCATGCCATGACGAGCTACCGGGCTTGTCCCGGTGGGTGACCGCAGTCCTGATCCCACCGGGACTAGCCCGGTGGCTCGTCATGGCATGGCTTTCCCGAATGTCGGTAGCCTCCCCCTCCTCCTTCAGGATCCTCCCCCATGCTCTCCCGTCGTACCTTCCTCAAGTCGGCCGCCGTCGCTTCGGCCGCACCCGCCATCTGGAACTCGACCCCCCACGCCTTCGCGGCGAATGAGAGGCTCACCCTCGGGTTCATCGGCGTCGGCACCATGGGCCGCGGACACCTCGGCGGGTTCCTCGGCCGCAAGGATGTCGAAGTCGTCGCCGTGTGCGATGTCGTCAAGGAACGCCTCGACAATGCCGCGATGATGGTCGGCAAGAAGTACGCCGGGAAGTCGGGCACGCCGGGTGAGGTGAAGTCGTACGGCGACTTCCGCGACCTCCTCAAGCACAAGGATCTCGATGCCGTCGTCATCGCCACGCCGGATCACTGGCACGCCATCATCTGCATCCAGGCGAGCGCGGCCGGGAAGCACATCTACTGCGAGAAACCGCTGACGCACAACATCGCCGAGGGGCGGGCCATCGTCGAAGCCGTGGCCAAATCGAAGGTCGTCTTCCAGACCGGTAGTCAGCAGCGCAGCGAGTTCGGCGGGCACTTCCGCAAGGCCGTCGAGTACATCTGGAACGGCCGAATCGGCAAGCTGAAGAGCATCCACATCGGCGTCGGCGATCCGTCGCGGCCGTGCAATCTGCCCAAACAAGAGATCCCGGCGGGCACCGATTGGGACTTCTGGCAAGGGCCGGCACCGGAGCGCGACTACCACAGCGACCTCTGCCCGAAGGGCGTCCACGGCCACTTCCCCGCGTGGCGGCTGTACAGCGAGTATGCCGGGGGCCAAGTCGCCGACATGGGCGCCCACCACTTCGACATCGCCCAGTGGGCCATGGAGATGGACGGCAGCGGCCCGGTCGAAGTGATCCCGCCGTCCGACAAACCGGGCGGCAAACACGGCTTGAAGCTCGTCTACGCCAGCGGCGTCGAGATGATCCACAACGAATTCCCGAAGGGGAAGGACGGGCAAGACATCAAGGGCGATTGCGTCTTCGTCGGCTCGGATGGCATCATCGTCGTGGGTCGTGGCGGCATCGGAAGCGTCGATCCGGAGATTTTGAAGACGCCGCTCGACGGCAAGGCGAATCGCGTGATGGCCAGCAGCGACCACAAGACGAACTGGCTCGACGCGATCCAGTCGCCGAAACTCGGCACGATTTGCACCGCCGAGACGGGCCATCGCAGCGCGTCGATCTGCCATCTTGTCAACATCGGCTACCGGCTGCACCGCAAGCTGAAGTGGGATCCGGCGAAGGAACTCTTCGTGGGTGACGAACCGGCGAACAAGGAACTGAGCCGGACGCCACGCGACAAATGGAAGGCGTGAGGACGGCCATTTGTGACTTCGATCCACCCCCGTATGATACCTTGCGAAGGTCGAAGTCTTAGCGATCCCGAATTCGCCCGGTGCTTGCGCCGAAGCGTTCCTGAGCCCCACCGCGGCAGGGAATGCCAATGCCTGATACGGCAAAGACCGCCATGCCGAACGGGTGGCGGTCGTTGCCTTTTACAAAGCGCTGCATTGGATCGAAGCGATGTCGTACTGCGATCATGCGTACAAACACGGTGGCAACCACTCCGACCGCGAGCAGGTTCTCAAATGGACCGCGCTTTACCAAAACATCTATAAGCACTACCGACCGCTCTACGCGGCATCTTGTGTCGCGCGGTATTTAACGCATAGCGGTCAGGAGTTCTCGGCATTTGCGACGTACTTATCGCCGGATCCGGTCGAAGCGAAGCTCGTACAGCACCACCTCAAGCAACTCGAAAAGAGCGTCGAAAAATTCATCGAATCGAACCAATCTAAACCGGCATGAAACGCCACGGACTGCGGCCTTACGGCTGGATGTTGACGAGTTGCGTCTGGTTCTCGGCGATGGGCCTGCTCGCCCACGGCCTGCAAGCCGAGGTCGATTGGCAGGCCGTGGCGTTCGCCCGCAGCGCGCTGGCGACGCTGTTCGCCTTCGGCTTGGCCATGGCCGCGGGGACGCGGCTCGTGTTTCTCCGGCCGCGCGTCCTCTGGATCCGCAGCCTCGCCGGTAGCGGCAGTATGATTGGCACCTTCTACGCCCTCACGCATTTGCCCGTGTCCGACGTGCTGACGCTCACGAACACCTTCCCAATCTGGGTCGCGGTGCTGTCGTGGCCGCTGGCGGGCGAACGGCCGACGCTGACCGTGTGGGGGGCCGTGGCCTGCGCCGTGGTCGGCGTCGGCGTCACGCAGAACGCCGATTTCAGCCGGCTCGAGCCGGCCCACTTCGCGGCGCTGTTCGCCTCGTTCTTCACCGCTATCGCCATGCTCGGGTTGAACCGCCTGCAAGGGATCGCTTCGCTCGCGGTCGTCGTCCATTTCTCGGCGGTCAGTTGCGTCTTCTGCCTCGCGGCGTACTTCGCCTTCGAGACGCCCATCGGCACGAGCCATCAGATGGAAGGTTCGGTTCTGCTGCAATTGCTGGCGGTCGGCGCCACGGCGACGGTCGGGCAGTTGTTCTTGACGAAAGCATTCCGCAGCGGTTCCGCGACGCGGGTCTCGGTCGTCGGCTTATCGCAAGTGGTGATGGTGATGCTGTACGAAGCCATGATCGAAGGCAGGAGTTTCGCGACGCAGCAAGTGCTCGGCACGGCCTTGGTACTGGGCCCGACGGCTTATTTGATGGCGCGGGAGCGTCGGCGTGTGGCCGACACGCCGACCGTGTGAAAGTGAATAGGAAAAGGGGAGGGTGGCTGACGGGACTTGAACCCGCGACCTCCAGAGTCACAGTCCGGCGCTCTAACCAACTGAGCTACAACCACCGTATTCCAGCATCTTACCCGGCATCCGCAGCGCGACAAGGGCGCTCACTTCGCGGTGCCATCGACCGCGATCACGACACTCGGGTTGCCCGGCAGGTTCGATTGGATCTTCAATTCTTTGTGGAAGACCCCGGCCTTCTTGGGCTCGAATTTCACGGTGACGACGTGGATTTTCATCGCGGTCGCCGACGCGTCGATGCTGAATCCGTCGGCGTCTTCGGGCGGCACCGTCAACACGCAGGTTTGCCCCGTCGCGCGGACGATCAACTTGAA
>JBBRUN010000457.1:0-4677 GCA_038247765.1 Gemmatales bacterium
CTCGCGGAAACGCGGTTACACCCTCTGTCTATCGCGCCTCTATCTGATCTGATGGTCTACACTGGCCCTTGACAAGCCTCGGTCGCCGATGGCCGCTTTTTCTCGCCACACGGCTTCCTGGAAGACGGCACCACTTCCGCCCGCAACGGCTATGAAGTTCACGGCGGGTTCGACGGCGGCTTCGTGATAGTGTTGGCAGTGACGATGCCCCGAAATCCGGTCTAAAGAGCGAGGGCCGTCAGCCGCTCGGTGTTCTCCTCTTTCCATGCTGAGCCGTAGAGGAGGCCTGGGATTGTAAAGCTATGCTTCGGTTGTAACACTTCAGGCTTCTGAAGTGACAGGCTGGATCATGGCCAACAGATGCCGATTTTGGACATCACCGACCATGTTTTTCGAAATCGGGCGGTCGCAAAGGGCCATTTTAGGCCGTAACCGGGTAGTAAAACCGACCAACTTCAAACACCTGAAGCGTTACCTTCGGTTTTGAGATGGTCCGCAACATGATCGATCCTTTTCGGTTTCGTGAAAGCAATATCGCCATTGTGGACAACGATCCCTAAGAGCGCAAGTCAGAGCCGACTGGACTGGTGTAGCAACGATTCTTGGGGATCGCGAGGAATACGGCAGCATCTTTGAACTTGGCCTAGAAAAATACAAAGCAGGTACGAAGATTTGGCCCAAGAAAGCAGCGGATGATTTAGAAGGTGGTACGATCTACACCCCTTCAGGCCTTTACGGCACGACCGGCCTCGGCATCCCCGCCGATCTGAGCGAATGGGAGCGATTGTGAGTCGTTACTCGATCTTGACTGATGGCTTGATGTCAAGCAACTCCTTAACGTGCTTCGCATCATTCTTGAAGCCCGCCGGACGCCAATGAAATTCGAGTACTTTCGGGCGATTGGGTTCCATTCGGTCGTAGCTGGCTGATCCCACAAGTCGGGAATACACGCTGACCGTGAAGATGCCCTGGTGATCCTTTTCGGCGAAGTCCTGCCAATTCAGCCGCGAGATTTGGTGCAACAGAAGTGGAGCCAAATCGATTCTTGCGGACTCACCTAGCATCAGTTTGCCGAAAGACGACGCCTCATTCGAGCTTACCTCGTTGACGATGATTGGAGGAGGATAAATCTGCTCTACGCCAGCACCGTAGGCAGATCCCAAGACATAATTGACTTCGGTTTTGATAGCGTCGATTGGTTCAGTCCCAGTGTTCTTGATGCGGACGTTTGGTCCCCATCGAATGAGTTCATCGACGCTCTCGATCCGTAACACCTGTTGCTCATAACCGTCTTTCTTCCGAACGAAGTCCTTCAAACGGGTTTGGTCGCGGTTTTTGTCTTCGAGGAATTCGAATCGAGCTTGCACCTTCCCGGCGCCTCGGTCCTGCGCCGCCTGTGAGATTTTGTTTGATTCAGTCGCCTCTTTCGCCGATTTCTTCGACGACTCAGCCGATGAGAATGCGAAATACAAACCGAGCGCGTTGAGTAGAAACCCTACACCAACTCCCCAAAGCGAAAATTTAATCCGTCGATTTTGACGCTTGTCCGTCTCGGATTCGATGGGGGCGGGCTGCGTTCCGCTCGTTATTGGCGCAAGCGGATTGTTTGCTGGTGACTGTTGCTTTTGACGCGATTTCCCGTGCTTGTGCTTCGCCATTGTTTCCCCCATCGAGGTGTTCTGAAGCCAGGCTTGGCAATTTCTCTCCTGTAAAGATAGCAAAACAGGCGCTGCGACGCCTTTGTGGCTACACAGGGGCAAGGAGTGTTCAATCCCAGCCTCATCACGTCGAGATCCTGCGCGGTTTCCTCACCAGCCTTTTGGAGTTCACACGACCGATTCGTCCGGATCGAACAGCACGGGAGCGACGATTACGAAAAACTGCACTGGTTCATGAAGGAACTGAAATTCTCGAAACAAATCGAGCAAGGTGGCAAGAGATACGATTTGCCGAGAGTTGAGTACATCCGAGCCTACGATCCCGAGGTTCAGATCGGGACTATCGAAATCAACGTTGACCTTGCCGCAGCCCAGGCGCTCGGCGTCGGCTTTCTTCGACGAAAACAGCTTATCGCGAAGAAACTCCGAGAATCGTTTGACACCCTTGGAGAGCCAGCAAAACGATTGACGATGCGGTTTAGCTTTCGGAGCTTTCGGAGCTTTCAGCAGGGGGGGTGTGGAGAATGACTGAAAGCTAAAAGCTAAAGTTGGCTCAAAGGGCATGGCAACGATTCTTGGAGGTTTTGTAGGTCACGCTGTGCGTGACACCACTCACGTAACGGATTCTCACCGGCGTCACGCACAGCGTGACCTACGAAAGCGGCTCATCGCAAAGAAACTCCAAGAATCGTTGCTACACCCGACCGGACTCGATTGCCGCCAAGACTTCCTTCAAGCCCATCGTGTTCAGCACGTCGGCCTTCGTCAGCCAACCTCGGCGGGCCACATCGATTCCGTAGGGCGTCAATTCCAAATCGTCCGGGCTGTGGGCGTCCGGGTTGATGACGAGCTTCACACCCAGCGCTTTGGCTCGTTTTACATAGGTCCATTCCAAATCGAGCCGCGTCGGCTGGGCGTTGATCTCGATGAACTTGCCGTGCTCCGCAGCGGTGCGCAGCACTTCGTCCAAATCGATTTTGTACCCCGGCCGGCGCAGCAAGAGTCGCCCAGTAGCGTGGCCGAGCATCGTCGTCGCCGGGTGGCGCAGGGCCTTGCAGACACGCGCGGTCTGCTCGCCTTCCGGCAGGTTGAAGTGCGTGTGCACACTGGCGACCACGTAGTCGAACCCTTTCAGAAACTCGTCGTCGTAATCGAGCGAGCCGTCCAGCAGGATGTCCGACTCGGTCCCCTTCAGAATCCGGATGCCTTTGAGTTTCTTGTTCAACACGTCTATTTCGGCCCATTGCTCGCGGACGCGCTCGGGGCTGAGGCCGCCGGCCATCTTCAAACTCTGCGAGTGATCGGCGACGCCGAAGTATTCCCAGCCGAGCGCCTTGCACTTCAGCGCCATCGTCTCTAGGCTCGCGGTGCCATCGCTGGCGGTCGTGTGGTTGTGGAAGACGCCGCGCAGTTCGCCGACTGCGACGAGCTTCGGGAGCTTCTTCGCCAGTGCCGCTTCGACTTCGCCGGTGTCCTCGCGTAATTCCGGGGCGACGTAATCCAAGCCGAGGGCCTTGTAGACGTCGGCTTCGGACTGGCACTTCGCCGTGATGGCTTCGTCGCCCAAGCCGTATTCGTTCAGGCTCAAGCTGAGTTCGATGGCCCGCTGGCGAAGGCGGATGTTGTGCTCTTTGCTGCCGGTGAAGTACATCTGCGCGAAGGGGAACTGAGCCGCCGTGACGACGCGCAGATCGGCGTTGAGGGTGATCGCGTCGGTGCCGACGCCGAGCTTCGCCACGATGCTCGACTTCGTCGGCCCGTGCCCGAGCACTTGCACGACCTCGGGCAAATTCACGAAGGCGTCCATGATGGGCTGGGCGTCATTGCTGGCCACGAGGATGTCGAGATCCTTGGCCGTCTCGCGGCGCCGGCGCAGGCTGCCACAGAGTTCGACCTGCTCGACCCCCGGCAGCGCCCGGATCTGCTCGACGAGCGCCACGCCGAGCGGATAGGCCTGATCGAAGCGGACGCGCTGGCCGAAGGAATCGAGCAGGGCGATCCCTTCGAGAATCTTGTCTTGGGTCTTCTTCCCGAAGCCTTTGAGTTCCGCCACGGTGCCA
The DNA here is from genome assembly GCA_038247765.1 of Gemmatales bacterium. Lineage (GTDB taxonomy): Bacteria > Planctomycetota > Planctomycetia > Gemmatales > Gemmataceae > JALHQU01. Next base: position 3,719 of record JBBRUN010000457.1, read on the forward strand.
GCTTCGCAGGCGGCTTTCAGTTGCTCGATGGTGTCGATCTTCAATTCGTCGTGCAGCAGCTTCACCTTCTTCGGCCCGATGCTCGGCAAGCGGAGCATGTCCACGAGGCCCGGCGGCACCGAGGCCCGCAGTTCGTCCAAGTATTCCAGCCGGCCCGTGGTCGCCAAGGTGAGGATCTTGAGTTGCAGGGCATCGCCGATGCCGCGGATGTCGTCGAAGTGCTTCTCGGCGACGCGGGCTTTGAAGTCGCCTTCGAAACTGGCGAGCGCCCGCGCCCCGGCCGTGTAAGCCCGGACGCGGAAGTCGTTCTCCCCCTTGAATTGTAGAAGGGTGCCAATCTCTTCGAGCGCGGCAACGACTTCGTCTTTGGTCATGGGTGCGTTTCGCGTTTGGGGGGTGGGGTTTAGGGTATGGGGAAGACTGCCGTCGGGATATGATCAGTATCTGTTCGCCATTCGCTCGCAGGAGCCGGCTATGCCGCGATGGATTGCTTTGTGCTTCGCTTCCATTCTCGTTTCGACGGTATCGGCTGCGCCGGTGCCGAAGGCCCTGCTCGACCGCGAGGAAAACGAGCGTCTCTGGGGCCATCTGCAAAAGGGTTCGAGTATCGAACTCACGGAAGCGGTTTGCCGGTTCCTCGTCTACCCGGAGAGCACAATCCCGTTCTTCGCGTCCAAACTCCAACCGTTGACGATGACCAAGAAACAGGTCGAGCGGGTAATCGGCCCCGGCGAGCTGAACTAACTTCTCTGGAACCGCGAAGCGTGCGCCGTCCACATCCTCGATGCCATCGATTATCAAGGACTTGGCAACGGGCACTCCGACGCCGCCCCAACGAAGGTGGCGAAGGACTTGCTGAAGCGGCGGAAGTGATCCGCAGGTCGGTGCTTCTTGCGGAGCGGTGGGCGTAAGCCCTCCGTGGAATCCGAACGCCAGTGAGTTCGGATTCCACGGAGGGC
>JBBRUN010000458.1:0-4671 GCA_038247765.1 Gemmatales bacterium
CAATTGTTGGGATTGATCGATTGCGAAGAGCGATCCCCGCACCGGCTCTCGGGCGGAGAGAAACGCCGCGCCGCTCTCGCCGGGGTGCTGGCGATGAAGCCGGGGATCTTGCTACTCGACGAACCGAGCATGTTCCTCGACCCGCGCGGCCGCCGGGAATTGATCCGCACTGTATTGGGGCTGTCGACGACACTGCTCTTGGCGACCCACGATTTGGATATGGTCCTCGATACCTGCCCGCGCACCATCGTGCTGGACGCCGGACGTATCGCCGCCGACGGCCCGACGGCGGAGTTGTTGGAGAACGCGGAACTGATGGAGACGCATGGGTTAGAAGTACCGCACCGGTTGCGGAACGATGTATGACTGTGTTATTTGTGGTAAATCTTTCACTTCGGCAGCGCCGTTTGAAGTTCCTTAACACCAGCAGCAGTAACTTTTGTTTCCGATAAGACTAATTCAGTGAGACTTTCTTCTTTCAAGTCCGCGTCTTTCACCGCATCCTTCGTTGCCAATCTCACTTCGATCACGGGCTTCCCGGGCTTTGTTGCATCTCGGATGACACACCCGCCCAGCTTCTCCACGAAAGCAACGGCTTTGTCTTCGGCTTCGTCGGCCGTTGATCGACTTCCGCTCAACATCGTGAATCCGAGTGAACAAGCACTCAGAAGAACAGATCGGAGCAGCGTCATTACGGCATCCATTGGAAACACTTGGAATCTTTAAAATACATTCTCCGATCGCAGACGTAGTTGTAACCACTTCGCTTCCATTTTCTCACCCCGCCCCCTAAACCCCACACCCCACACCCCATACCCTATTCCGCATGCCCGAATCCCTGCTCGACGTCCCGCCGCTTAACCCCGTGCACGACCCGGTCGATGTGGCGGAGGTGCTGCACCCGAAGTCGCCGAAGCCTCACCGTCGGCACAAGATCATCGCGGTGTTACCCGCGTATAACGCGGCCAAGACTCTCGCCGCGACCATCGCCGACTTTCCGGCCGATTCGGTCGATGAAATCTTGCTCGTCGACGACTGCAGCAAAGACAACACCGCCGAACTCGCCCGCAACATGGGGCTGACGGTGATCGTCCACGACAAGAACAAAGGCTACGGCGGTAACCAAAAGACGTGCTACGACTACGCCCTGAAGGCCGGGGCCGACATCGTCGTGATGATCCACCCGGACTACCAGTACGACAGCCGGGTGATCCCGCACGCGGTCAGTTTCATCGAACTCGGCATCTGCGACGTGGTGCTCGGCAACCGCATCCGCTCCCGGCCGGAAGCCCTCGCCTGCGGGATGCCATGGTGGAAGTACGTCTGCAACCGGGCGCTGACGCTGTTCGAAAACGTCACCCTCGGCCAAAATTTGGGCGAGTTCCATAGCGGCTTCCGCGTCTACCGGCGGAGCGTTCTCGAAACGATCCCCTTCGAGCGCAACAGCGACGACTTCGTGTTCGACACGCAATTTCTGGTGCAGTGCGTCCACTTCAAATTTCGATTGGGCGATGTGCCGGTGCCGGTGCGGTACTTCCACGAGGCGAGCAGCATCAACTTCAAGCGCAGCACGCGCTACGGCGTCGACACGCTGAAAACCGTGATGCAGTACTGGCTCCATCGCTGCTACATCCGCAGCCGGCTGTTCCGGGCAAAGTGACTGCTCCCATCGGGCTCACTTCTTCGGATTCACCAATCGCGGCGGCGGGAGCGGGTCGGTCTGGCGCGGGAAGGGGAGCGTGCGTTTGTCTTCGTCCTGCGAGCGCGGCTTCGGCAATGTTCCCGGCGCCACCGGTTTCGCGCTCGTGCTACCTCCGGACGGGATCATCGGTTCGATTTTCACATCGTCGAAGAACGCCAAGCCCAAGCCGGTCAGGGCGAAGGTGACGCCGATCTTCCCCGTCTCCGGCACTTGGCGGTACAGGTGGAATCGCTGCCAACGGCTGCCGAGGCTCGGCCTCACGCTCAGCGGTTCGCCGCCGGCGGAGTCGTAGATCACCACGCCGTCGGCCGACGACCGCATCTCGACGACTTTCACCCAGAAGCTAATGCGAACCCAAGTATTCGGCGAGAACTCGGCGGCGGGGCTGTCGACCGCGAGGAATGACCGCTCGAGGGCTTGCGGAACCTTTCCGACTCCCAGTTTCTTTTCGTCCGGTAGCATCGCGAGTTTGAGGACATGCCGACCGAGGTCGGGCTTCGGTTGCCGATTGATGGCATCGGTCATCGTCGGCACCGGCCGACCCGGTTGCGAGCGCTCCCTGCCGTAGGTCAATTGAGTCGGCGTCGCGTCTTCGACGATCTCCGTATTCGAGTTCACAATCGAGGCGGTCCCGAATACGGGGTCGAGGAAGGTTCGGCGCGTCGTCCAGCCCGGCAGCGATGCGATGGCGGCGCCTTCCACGGCGACCGCGTCGTTCAGCTCGAAGCCCGCGTGGGCCAAGCCGTTGCCGCCCGGCCTCGTGCCGGCGATGAACTTGGCCAATTCCCAGTGCTTGGGCAGCGTGAAGAAGCTCACGGCATACGGGCTGGCCGTCGGCGTGTCGAGCTTCTCGGCGGCGTTCGTCCAATGCGCGCGTTGGAGCACCCGGAGCGGGCGCAAAGCCCGGCGGGCTTCGCGGTAGGCCATATCGGGCTGAGCATTATCGGTGTACAGGCTCGCTCGGTCGATCGCGGACTTCGACTCCTTCAGCAGATCGGCCGCTTCGCGGACATCCGGGCCGCCCGCCGCGAGGATGTTCTTATGCGTAATCAGCGTCTTGTTGAATTGCGCCACGGCTTGCTCGCGGGCCCAATTCGCAGCGGTGCGGGCGAGTTTGTGCCGGGTGTTGTCCTGCCAGCGGACGACCTTGCCCGTCGGCCCGAGGTCCGACGTGAACACGATGGCCGTGGCGGTGTCGAATTCGTTGATGACGATCTGGGTGCCGCCCACGACGGTTTTCACGTCCTTAATCTCATCGACACCGGCCGGCGTGATCTGCCACGGCGTCGCGCCGTCCGGCACAACAGGTACCTTGAAGGTCAAGGTCGGCAGAGTCCCTTGTTCGGGGCAGTATTGGGTGTCTTTGCCGAGCCAGACCGGCAGCGCGATCACTTCCTTCGTCCCGCTGATGATGGCGACCTTCACGCTCGGGTGGCTCGTCGGATACCACGTCGCCGGTCCGTGGGCCGCGAGCAACACCGGCTCCAACAGTTCCATCTCGGCGTTCAGCATGGCGATTTCGAGCAGGCGATCCCGCCCGTGGTGGCTGTCCGATAGGAATTGATCGCTCCAGTAACCGATGCCGCGGTACCCGGCCGCCAACGCGAGGTACGTCAGCACGCGGATTTGCTCCGGGTGCGGGCCGATGGGGTCGGCGAATTTCTCGGTGTTGGCGTCGCCGGTTTGCAGTTTGATGAGCCACTCGGGCAGGTGGGTTTGGATCCACGTCCACATCAATTTGCCGGGCGATGTCAGCGCTTTGCGTTGCGTCAGCCACTCGGCGTAACGCGTCATGTCGAGGCTCGTGAAGAGCGGCCAGCGGTGCGCCCCGATGGCTTCGACGTAGTTCGAATAGGCCCGGTGCCCGTCCCAAAGATCGACCGCGCGCGGCTTCCGCGGATCGTAGCTCCTGAGGACCTCCGCGACTTTCGCCATCCGCGTCAATTGCTCGGTCGTGCGGCCGGACCCGAGATCCCACATCAGCACAGCGTCGCTGCTGAGGAAGCGCTTCAAGTGCTTGCCGACGAGTTCTTCGTCTTTGTCCAGCAGTGCGGGATCGCGTTGATTCGGCCGGGCCGGATCCCAATCCCCCGCCGGCAACGGTAGCGACGGCACGATGAAGAACTTGGCCCGGATCGCTTCTTCGTAAGTTTCATCGCTGACTTCGCCGGGGAACCAAATGGTGTTGAACCGGGCCACGTCGAGCGCCCAGAGCGGCGTATTCGTGTGCCGCACGGCCCGCATGAAGAACGGCTTCGGGCCTTCGCCCACTTGCTGATCGACGAGGAGATCGCCGTTGGAAAACTCGACGAGCGGCGGCTTGCGCTTCGGGTTGCTCACGGTTTTGCCCGGCTTGCCATCCTTGATTTCGGGCTGCTTCAATACGGGGCTGATTTCGAGATCGTCAATCCACGTCTCGGTGACGCCCGGCCCCGCGTACACATTCAGCACGAGCGAATCGATGTACGCGCCGGTAATGTCCACGGGGCGATTCAGCTTCGCCACCAGCACCGGCTTGTGCTTGGCGAGGGCGTCTTGCACGTCGCCCATGCCGAGTTGTTGCCACATGCGGGCCTTGGTGGAAACGTCGCCGACGATCAGCGTCGTCAGCGGGGCATCCGGGTTCTTCGGATCCTTTTCCTTCGGCAGCACGATGCGGGCCTTCAACTGGATCCCAGTGCGGAAGCTTTTGACCCAGACGCGGGCGATGGTGTCCGGCCCGACCGGGCTCGGCGGCGTGGCGTAGTAGTAGTGCACGAACTCGGCGTCGGTGGCTCCCGGCGCCGGGTTGGCCTCGATCTTGATGTATTCCGAAGTCGTGGCGTTGCGGGCCGCGGTATCGGTGATCTTTTGGGCTTTTTCGTCGAAGTGGATGTTGGCATCGCCGCGGACCCAGAACGGATCTTTCCCGGCGAAGCCGTTGCGGTGAACCAGTTGCTGGGCCTGCGCCGGACGCAGGGCCACGAGCA
>JBBRUN010000459.1:0-4661 GCA_038247765.1 Gemmatales bacterium
ACGGGGAAGATCTTCCCCGTGTCTTCGACTTTGGTCATCACCCCTTCGGCGTGGAAGAACGCGAGCACATCCTTGGGGCCGAACGCGGCGAGGGCCGAGTGGAGGAAGCGACCGTTGGAGCCGAAGGCTTCGACGATGCCGCGGTTGTCGCAGTCGTGGGTGATATTGCAGCGCGTGCCACCGGACATGAGGATTTTGACCCCGGCTTTGCGGCCCTTTTCGAGTAGCAGCACGCGCCGCCCCCGCTCCGCGGCGAAGATTGCGGCGAACAACCCGGCGGCCCCGCCACCGACGACGATGGCGTCGTAGTCATGTGTCATGGGTGAGTTTTCTGTGCGCAAACCTGTTCAATTGGTATTGCCATGGTATATATCGGGTGCATACTAATTCTGGTGACGCGGCAAAGGGGAGAGCTTCGGCTGATCCCGAACGCGTTGTCTCTTTTTTTTGCGTCCTACCCGGAGCACACGGATTCGGGACGTAGCAGATTCCCCACATTTCAAGACTTTCCCGTCCTTGTGTCCGTCTCGTAGAATTGTGTTTGCCGAGTCCAATCGGCGAATTCGGATCGGATCTCATCCCGAACCGGTTCGGTCAGGGCTTGGGTCGGGATGCGAAAACCCCAATTGATGCAGTAGATACAGAGATTCGCCGCTTGAATCGAGTACGCCATATCCGATGAGACGAAAAAGGGTGTGGGAACGATCCACTGCGTCCGTTATCGACCAGTGTTCGTTACGGTGAAGTCGCTTTCGAGCCGCCCCATCACTATTATTGGCAATTCGTCCATCAACATAGATCCAGCGGATTACTGGCCGTCTCCAAAGCAGAATTAAGTACGCCACCACCCCCCAAACGGCGCATCACTACCGCACTTTGCTACTACTCTCATTTATCAAGTAACTTTGTCATACCGAGGCGCTACCCGAATCAGGCGATGTGCAAATAGGCCTTAGCGTATTCCCGATTCCGATTTCAAACTGAGACACTAATTGTCTGCCGCGCCGAGCAAATTACCCAGCCGGTTGCTTTGCGGATAGCTGTGGCCCAAGTGCTGGCGGAAGCCTTCGGCGTAGGCGACGCCGGCGAGTACGCCGCGCGACCGCGACCAATCCCGCATCGATTCGACGAGGTTATCGACCCCGTGGTGCTGGCGGAGCCACGCCCGCTGGCTTTCGTGACAGTCCAACATGGTCGCTTTGGCCTCGATGGAGCCGGTGATGTCCACGGTGAAGGCCGGCGGCACCGGTCGGCCGAAGATGTCCTTCCCTTCCATCGGGTCGCAGTAGTAAAGGTGCGGAATCGCGTCGAGCGCCCGGTGCGCTTCGGTGTGGCCGGGGCGGTGGAGGAAGTTTTGGATTGGGGCGGCGAACGTGGCTGCGCGGACCAGTCGGCTCGTTTGTTCGTGGTCGAGGTGGTAGTCGTCCGGGCTGTGGGTGAGCACCAATTGCGGCCGTACGTGGTTGAGCAGCCGGCACACGGCTTCCAGTTGGGCGTCGCAGTATTGCACGCGGAGATCGAGCACTTCGAGGCAGTGGTACGCCGCGCCGATCTCGGTCGCGGCGGCGAGGCCTTCCGCCCGGCGGATCGCGGCGATTTCGTCCGGTGGCAATTCGGCCGAGCCGCAATCGCCCGCCGTCATCGTGGCGATGTGGATTTCGAATCCGCAATCGCGCCGCAACCGGACGAGCGCACCGGCGCAGAGGAACTCGGCGTCGTCCGGGTGGGCCAAGATGGCGAGGGCGATGTCAGGCATGGTATCAGCGCCGCCCCGGTTCGCCCGGCATCGGTTGGACACCCGGCGGTGGCAGCGGATCCGCCGGACGGCGCATCAGGCCTTCTTTGATTTTCGCCGCTTCGCGGATGCCGGGGTTCATCCAACGGACGTCGCGGCGCTCGGAGGTGAAGTTTTTCAGCCACGAGTACGCCCCGTTTCCTTCGAGTGCCTCCGCCGCGATGCCGGGGTAGCTGAGCTCGAGCATTTTCTTCGCGATGCGATTGGTCGCCTCGGCTTCTGCCAGCGCGATCCCCGCTTCCCGCCCGTCGGCCATCTGCCCGAGGACGGCTTGTAGCGCCGCGGCTTTGCGGTCGTCCATGAGCAGCTTCATCAGCTGCAACTCGATCTCGGCGGTGAACTCTTGGACGGTGTCGGTGCGGTCGCCGTTGTGGAATTTCTTGTGCGCTTGCAGGGCCAATCGCCACTTGGCGTTGGCCTCGGTGAAGCGGGCGGCCGCCCGGCTGTTCTCCGCGGCGTCGCGGTCGCGGTTGGCGTCCCAAAGCAGCTTGCGGGCGTCCACCATTTCCCGGCTCTTCTCGGCCTCCGCCGACGCGAGGAAGTACGGGAAGTTGCTCACCGATTTGTTCTGCTCGTAGTACACGAGGATCTTGCGGGCGTTCACCCATTCCCGTTTGAGGTTCAATTCGGCGAGTTGCTCGTCGGTGAGATCCGGTGGCAGACCGCCGGGCGGCCCGAGAATCGAGGCGTTCCGGGCCAAGTCGCGGTAGCGGATCAACTGGTTGTCCGAAAGGAGCAACCCGTTCACGACGCCATAGTCCGTCCACATCGCGTGGGCTTCGGCGTAGGCGGACATGGCGGACATCGGCGCCGGCGCGGCGCCGGTGTCGAGGGTCGAAGGCTTCGCGGGGATGCCCAACTTGGGTTTACCATCTTTGGCGAACCACGCGTTCACGCCGTCCACGAGTTCGTCCGGGTACCACAGGGTGGTCTCGTCGAACCAGCCTTCTTTCTGGAGGTATTCGGCGAGGTACGCCTGCGCCCGCGACGGGTGCATGCGGAACAAAATCAGCGCGGGCTTCGTCGGCACCCGGTACTTGTATTCGTCGTATTCCCCGCGCCGCGGGGCGGCGGCGGGTTCCCCTTCCACCGGCGGCGGCACGATCGACTGGGCGTATTCGTACCAACCCCGGCTCGCGAAAAAGGCGTCGAAGGAATCGTTCGTCTCGTCGCGGCCGGTGAACTCGCGCCGCTTACTCTTGAAGGGCGGCGGCAAGATCGGGAATTGGCTCTCGTCTGCGACCAGCAGATCTTGGCCATCCGCACTCGTGCTGTCGATGTTGTACCGCGTCGGGATCGTCCGGTTCGTGCGGAGGAAATCGACCACCGAGGCCGGGGACTTGCGGTTGAGCTTCGTTTGCAGCCGGCGGACGAACTGCGGGTTGCGCTCGCAGAACTCTTGGAATTTCTTCTCGTCGACTTGGCCTTTGCTCATCAGGGCGTCCGGGTCGCGCTCCGACGGCTTCATCGCACTCACTTGCATCAGGCTGCGGAGCACATCGACTTTGTCCGACACGCTGAATTTGTTCTGGTAATAGAAGCCGATCATGAAGCGGATGTCCGGCGAGCCGACTTTCCAGTCTTTGTCTTCGCCGCCCCGGTAAACCTTGGTGTTGCGGCGATCGCCCTTCGCCAAAAGATCGATCCCGCGGGCGATGTAGAAGTACATATCGCCGAGTTTTTCGTTTTCGACGGACACGTTGTAAGAGATGTTCCAGCTCTGGAAGAGCCAAGGCTGGATGAAGTTCGGCTGGAGTTCCGTGACGATGTTCACGAGCAGTTCGAAGTCGTGGTATTCGCCGCGCTTCTGTTTCTCGATGGCTTGGTTCCAGAGCACCGTGATGACGACGCCCTGCAACCCGAGCATACTGTGCCGAGCGGCGCTGCCCGCGACTTCCGGGTCACCGCTGTCGAGTTCGCGGAGCTCGAGGGTGTCGGCCTGCTTCAAGATCGGCAAGCGGGCAGCGCGGTCGTCGATCCGCCGGCTCGGTTTGCCGTCTTCGCCCGCGCGCAGCGGATTCCCAAATGGCAGCGCGATGACGCCGCGCCAGAACATGCTGACGGTGAATAGCGCGAGGATCAGCCCGAAATAGCTCGCCTTGCGGATAGTCGCCCGGCGGCGCAGGTTGTCGGTCATCGGTCACTCCCGGTCATCTGCGTAGGGCGGGTGGAGTCTTCGGAACCCGCCGCCATTCGACCAATCCGGCGGGCTCCGAAGACTCCACCCGCCCTACGAACCATTCTAAGCCGCAACTTCTCTGCTTCGCAGTAGGTAAAACCCGAGCAGGAACCACGGGAACAGGTATCCGAACAGCGATACGAGGTTCATCACCATCGATTCGAGGGGGATGTTGAACCCTTCGGACACGAACGGCGTCCAGTTGAACGCGTCGATGTCCGGCATCAGGTTGAAGATCCGCCGCATCGTCCAGCGGAAGATACCGTCGGCGAAGGCGGCCGCGCGGAGCGTCGCGGAGCCGTCGTCTTGGGCCGTCGATTGCTGCGCTTGGAACAATTGATTCGCCGAGCCGAGGGGGCCTTTGACACCCGCCTCCCCGCTGACGAGCGTCTTCAGTGTCTCGGCGAACATGCCGACGAGAAACAAAAACGCCGTGGCGAGGAACGTCACAACCCCGGCGAGGTAGGTACTCAGGCAGACCGCCAAGCCGATCACGATCATCACCCGGCACCAGATACCGATGGACGACTTCAGGTAGTTCGACCAGAACGGTTGCTCGGCTTCCAATACGTACAGATCCCCCTCGGCCATGCCCAGTAGCTGCGACGTGCTCGTGCACTTCACGTAGACCTTGACGCGCGGCGGCGGCGGCAGGGTCTTGCCTTGGTCGTCTTTGCGGACGGGCGG
>JBBRUN010000460.1:0-4644 GCA_038247765.1 Gemmatales bacterium
GGACCGGTTGAATGCGGCCGGGTCGAAGGGATCGTCCGGATTCAGCTTCCCCGCGTCGCCGACTTTCGGGGCCGTGCCGAAGCTCTCATTCGGTTGGATCGGCACTTTCGCGGGCTCCTCCACTTTCACCAACGCGATTGGGCTAGCCGGGATCGGTGCAGGATCCGGTCGCTTGACGATCGGCGACTGCGGGATCGATGTCGGCATCGCTGCGCCCTCACGCAGCGTGGCCCAGTACGCCCACACTTCGAGGTACTTGTACGCGGGGTGGGCCTTCGAATACAGCGGGGCGTCCTTGTGCTTTCCGTGCGCCGCGACCGCTTTCGTCAGCAAAGGGCTGGCGCCGGGGTCGGCCCGGTCGAGTTGTTTCACAGCCGCCAACAGATTGCGCTCGATCCCCGGCGCGTTCGCGTAGCCGTCGTCCAGTCGCTTCAATTTGAACGCGCCCGCGTGGTCGTTCCGCCCGTGGCAGCCGGCGCAGGCGTTCATCAAGATCGGGTGCACCTTCGTGGCGAATATCTTCGCCGACTCGGAGTTGTAGGCGGGCGCAACTTCCTCCGGCGCGAAAGCGACGGCCGGCACGATCGCGCCGGGCGCTTCGGTGCGCGTCGCATGGGCCTGCAACTGAGCGATGCTAGACATCGGCCGGCGGTCGAGCGGCTGAGCGAAAGCCCACGGCGCGGCCAGTAGAGCGACGGCGAGGGCGAGGAGCGTCTGTTTCATAGTGCGACGCGGATAGCCGGGGGGCAAACTCGCGTCAATGGGAAGGGGCCCACGTCACCCGTGCTTCGACGGTGACTTCAGCAAGCCCGCCCCGGAGCGTTTCATCCGGCGGGCGTAGCGGGCCTTCATCGTCAGATCGTCGTGCTCGTCTTCGATGTCGCCGACGATCTCTTCCAGCACGTCTTCTAGGGTGAGGATGCCGAGGACCGCACCGGTTTCGTCGCGGACGATGGCCATGGGCCGGTGGCTTTTGCGGAAGAGCCGCAGCGCCGCCGAGACCGGCTCCGACGGATCGAGAAACTGCGCCGGATAGAGCGCGTCTTCGAGGATGACGACATTTTGCAAACTGAACAGGAAGAAAAGATCCTTCGTATTGACGACGCCGACGACATTGTTGAACTCTTGACGGTAGACGGGCATCCGCGTGTGGGCCCCTTCCCGCACGGCTTCGAGCACTTTGTCGGACGGGGTGCTCAACTCGAGCATGGCGACTTTCTCTCGGGGCACCATGATGTCCCGCACTTTTTTATCCGAGAGCGCGAAGACGTTGCGCAGATAATCCGCCGCTTCCGGTTCGATGAGGCCCGCCTCCTGCGTGTCGGCGATCAGCAGGTGGAGTTCGTTCACCGAGTAAACTTCGCCTTCGTCGCCGGTGCTGCGGAATCCGAGCCAACGCAGGAACAGCGTGCTCGAGCCGTTCATCACGCGGATCAAAGGCTTCGAGATGCGCGCGAAGCCGTTCAGCGGCACGGCGACCCAAAGGCCGATCCGCTCCGGGTCTTGGATCGCGGCGATTTTGGGCATTTGCTCGCCGAAGACGACGTGCATGTAAGTGATCAGGGAAAGCGTCAGCCCGATGGACAGCAAGCGCACGAACGGCCCTTGCCAAGCGTCGGGGAAGTTCTCGAAGAGCGGTTCGATGAGCCGGGCGATGGCCGGCTCGCTCACGAAGCCGAGGGCCAAGCTGGCGAGCGTGATCCCGAGTTGGGCGGCCGCGACGCTGCGGTCCATTTCGACGACCGCTTCGAGCAGGGCCTTCGCCCGGTGCTTGCCATCATCGACGAGTTCTTGCACCCGCGATTTGCGGATCGACACGACGGCGAACTCGGCCGACACAAAGTATCCATTGACGAGGATGAGGATGGGCACGAGCATTAGACCGACCCAAAGGGGCAAACCCGTGGAGGGGGTCGCTGCCAACAGCGATTCGGCGAAGAGTAGCGTCTCCATAAATCCTTAAGTTCGCGGTGACATCGGGAACTAGTGTTATCATACGGTGGAATTGACCGGTCTGGCGGCATTCCGCTTGTCCATCCGGGGCCGCTGCGAATACCATACCGACAGTCAACAAACGTCCGCACGGGTTCGAATATGGCGCGCAAAACGACGAAATCGAAGATCGTCGCCTTCAAGGTCGAGGACGAGCTCGCCGAGTTCCTGAACAGCTTGCCGAACAAGAGCGACTTCATCCGCAAGGCGATCCTCGCGCAGTTCGGCATGACCTGCCCGCTCTGCACGGGCAGCGGCGTGGTGCCGCGCGGCGTGCACCACCACTACGAACCGCTGATCGCGTCGAATAACGAGCGGCCTTGTGAGAAATGCAAAAACCCGGTGAAGACGCCGCTGACGGCGGAGAATGTGGCGGCGGCCGACCGCAAACGGGTCGAACAGTTCTTGCACGGCGGGCCGCTGTACTGCACGAAGTGTTACCCCACGGTGCCCGCCTGCGACGATTGCGGCTGGCATGTGCCTATGGAGAAGGTCGCCGAGCACTTCCGCAAGGTGCACTCGCTGAACATGGTGTGACCCGCCTTGGACCGCACTGGGGCGAATCGAGAAGAACGAAGGAAAATTTTTGATTCGATAGCTTGCCCCCGTTCGAGCGTCTATACTCTGTCAACGAAAAGGAAGTCCGGCGCAAGGTTCCAATCCGGCATCATTATTTGAAACCTACAGCACACGATTCGCGAGAAAAACTCCTTGACGATTCGACCTGGCCGCGATTTGGTGCGACGATGACGGAACGCCTGACTCCTTCGGGTTCCTTCCACCCGACCCCGCACGCCCTCGAACCGATGAACCGCTTGAATTTCACGACGTCCCTAGTTCCCCCTGACCATTCGCACCACACACCTCTTCCCGACGTGCCCCAAGCTTTACTCGCCCGCCCCTCCACTGATCACCAACGCGAAGTCAGCTTCCCGCTGTCCCAAGATCGGGCCGTGCGCCGCTTCGGAGCTTGGCGAAACGGATCGCGACCGGCATTCGCGTTGCCGAGCGCAAACTTCGGTCCGCTCGCGGCGGCACTGGCTTGCCCGGATCTATTCTTGCTTGATTCCCCACTGGGCCAAGAGCGCCTCAATGCAATCTTAGCCATCGTCGAGGGAGCGCGGTCATCGGGTCAACGGCTGGCGATTTTGACGTCAAACCCCGACAACGCCAACGCCGTGGTACTCGCCTTGCCGGCCATCGGCGTGGGGCGCGCGAAAGCCGAACACGAACCGGATTTGCCTCCGGTCGTCGCGGAGCAGGCGGCGAAAGCCATCGCCCTCGGCGAATGGCGCAACCATCGTTCTGCGCTGCTCGCCCGGAAGCAAGACACCGCAAAGCAATGGAACTGGTGGAACGAATGGGATCGCCTCGCCGAGGCGGAAGCAGCCATTGCGGCGAGTTCGGCGCCGGAACCGGAATACCTGAGACGAGCGGCCGAGGATCACGCGGCGAAGCTAGAACTTTTACAAGCCTCCGTGATCGCCGACGCAATGATTCGGAACTCGCTCGAAGCGCAGCTCGCCCAGGCGCGTCCCGCCGCTGAGTCCTCCGGGGGGTTGGGCGGATTCGTCAAGAAGCTCTTCGGCGCCACGAAAGCCGACTCCGCTACCCTAGCAATCGAAATGAAACTGAAAGAACTCGATACGGCCGCAGCGGCGCGACAGCAACTCATCGCAGAAGCCGTAACGCACTACGACAGCTCGAAGTCGCAAATCCTCGGCGACGAACAAGCCCGCATCGCCGCGTGCCGGGGCGAGCAATTCGCGGATATCCAACGCCGACGCGATTTGTTGAACAGCTCCCGCCCGTCTGCCGGTCGAGATCAACTCCAGAAAACCCTGACGGAACTTGACGCCACAATCGCCGATTCGGAACACGCTCCGGCGACGCCACTCCGCGATACGATGAGCCGGCTCACAGTCGTCATCGGCCCGCTGAGCGCACTCGATTGCGATCCTTTTTTTGCGCCGACGCACCTCGAAGCCGAACCGGCGTTCGACCGCGTGCTCTTCGCCGATGCCGAAGATTTGAATGAAATCGACTTCGCCCGTGCCACCCGCTTGGCGAACGCTTGGACGATGCTCGGCAGCTTGGACATCCCCCGCCCCTCCTACCGCAATGGCAAACCGGGCCGCGGCGAATTCTTCCGCGATACCTTCGACGCCGTGCGGACGACTCCGTGGCGCGTGGAAAATGGTCGGTTCGTTGCGATCTTGGCGAAGTTCGATCCCCGTGGGATTCGCTCCGAGCCACTCGCCGACAACCCAGCGATCCAACTCCGCTTCGGCGATAGTGAACTCGCCGAAGTCGCCTTCCCACCGAGCTCCACACTGATCGACATCAAACGATTTCTATTGGCGGAGCTCGGCTCGCCGCAAGCCCAATTCCTCGGCTTGCCGGAATGGTCCGCCGATGCCGAATTCCTCGCCTGCACTTGGTCGAACTTGGGCCGTGCGTTCGGACTCGGTTCGGGGATTGAAGAATCGCTGCACGATGGCTACACGACGCAATTTCGCTTCGCCGTCGCCGAGGGCTGGACGCGCGACTCCGCCGAAGCGTGGTACGCCGAACATTTCGGGAATCGACCCGCCACCCGCGCCGCCGCGTTGGATCGCTAACCATCCGCCACAGGCCCGACCAGTCCGTCCA
>JBBRUN010000461.1:0-4613 GCA_038247765.1 Gemmatales bacterium
GGACGCAGAGAGAAAATGCATCGTGGTTTGAATCAGTGAGCTCATCATCTTGACGATGATCGGGTTCCCTCCGCGTTCTCTTCTTTCTCCGCGGTGAAATTCTTTGTTCTTCTCTGTGGCCTCTGTGACTCTGTGGTGAATGAATCACGATCAACCGCAAGCGAGTCGTGGTCACCGGCTTCACCGTAGAGTTACTGAGAAGAACAAAGAATTTCACCGCAGAGAAAGAAGAGGACGCAGAGAGAAAATGCACCGTGGTTTGAATCAGTGAGCTCGTCATCTTGACGATGATCGGGTTTCCTCCGCGTTCTCTTCTTTCTCCGCGGTGAAATTCTTTGTTCTTCTCTGTGCCTACTGTGACTCTGTGGTGAATGAATCATGATCAACCGCAAGCGAGTCGTGGTCACCGGGATGGGCGTGATGACGCCCCTCGGGCACACTGTGTCCGAGATGTTCGCGAACCTCCTCGAAGGCAAAAGCGGCGTCGGGCCGATCACGCACTTCCCGGCGAGTCGGTTCCCCACGTCCTTCGCCGCCGAAGTCCAAGGACTCGACCTCGGAAAGTACGTCGCCGACATCGGCCGGTACAAAGCCTGCGGTTCGAATACGCGTTTCGCGCTCGCCGCCGCGAATCAAGCCCTCGCCGATGCCGGTCTGCTGAAGACCACGGAGTTCGACCGCTCGCGCATCGGCGTCTATCTCGGCGTCGGCGAAGGGGCCGAGGATTTCGATTCCGTACTCGCCGCGTGCAAGCTGTCGGTCGATCCGAGTGGTTACAAGGTGAACCAAGGCGAAGTCACCGGGCACCTCAGCCGATTGCTCCACGGGCCGCGCGAAGCCGAGGGGGAGATGAACACCACGAGCGCGCACCTCGCGCACGAGTTCGATCTCGGCGGGCCGAACAGCACCACCCTCACGGCCTGCGCCGCCAGCGCCCAAGCCATCGGCGAAGCGGCCGAGTTGATTCGCCACGGCGACGCCGAGGTCATGGTCGCAGGCGGCACGCACAGCATGATCAGCCCCTTCGGGGTCACTGGGTTCAACCTGCTGACGGCGCTGTCGACCAGCGGCGCGGCCCCGCAAAAAGCCAGCCGGCCCTTCGACCTCAACCGCGATGGCTTCGTCTTGGGCGAAGGCAGCGGCATGTTGATCCTCGAAGAACTCGAACACGCGAAAGCTCGGGGGGCGACCATTTACGCCGAGTTCACCGGCTACGGCACCACCGGCGACGCCCACGCCATGACCGACCCGCACCCCGAAGGCCGGGGGGCCATCCGCGCGATGCGGGACGCCCTCCGCAACGCCGGCTTGCAACCGACCGACATCGGCTACGTCAATGCCCACGGCACGAGCACCCAAGCCAACGACGAAATCGAAACGCTGGCGCTGAAGACCGCTTTCGGCGAAGCGGCGTACGGCATCCCCGTTTCCAGTTCCAAGAGTATGCTCGGCCACCTGATCGCGGCCGGCGGCGCAGTCGAACTCATCATCAGCATCTTGGCGATGCGGCAAGGCGTACTGCCGCCGACGATCAATTACGAAACGCCCGACCCGAAGTGCGACCTCGATTACGTACCCAACACTGCCCGCGAGAAACCGGGCATCCGTCACATCCTCAGCAACAGCTTCGGCTTCGGCGGCCAAAACATCGTGCTGATCGCCAGCCGGTATTGAATCGGGTGAGTCATTCGTTTTTCGTCACTTTAATCTGCTCACCTCGGGTGTAGCGACGATTCTTGGAGGCTTTGTCAGTCACGCTCGGCATGACGCCATTCCCGTACCGGATTCTCACCGGCGTCACACCGAGCGTGACCTACGAAAACAGCTCATCGAAGAAACTCCAAGAATCGTTCCTAAACCCTTGGTAAGCCAGCACATCCATCGGCAATGCGATTTAGCTTTCGGAGCTTTCGGAGCTTTCGGAGCTTTCGCTGCTTTCGGCAGGGGGGGTATGCAGAATGACCGAAAGCTGAAACCTAAAGTTGGCTCAAATGGTGTGCCAAAAATCGAACCAATGGGAACGATTCTTAGAATTCTAACAAAATGGGCCCTACGCAAACCTCCAAGAATCGTTGCCACACCCGCACTCCTATCGCCATTGACTCTCGGCGCGCGTCTTGCGAATACTGGCGGCGGGACGAATACCCAACGGCGAAGGACTCACCACTATGGCGGAACCGATCCAAACACCCGCCCCGCCGCGGAAGCGCCGGCGACTCCTGCGCTTCGCCGTCGGCTTCTTGGTGCTCCTGCTGGTGCTCGTTTGGTTTGCCCCGGCGATCATTGCGCGGACGAGCCTGCGCGATCGGATCGTCGATTCGGCGCTCGTTGATCTGAACGGCAAGGTGCGCTCCGAGAGCGCCTCGATGAGTTGGTTCAGCCCCGTCGAACTGCGCGGCGTCACCTTCACCGAGCCGTCGGGCCGAGTCGCCGTCACGGCGCCGAAGCTCACGACCTCGAAGACCCTTTGGCAACTCGCCACGCAACGCGACGACCTCGGCACCTTCCACATCCACGATCCCGAAATCCTCATCACCTTCGAAAACGGCGCGTCGAACATCGAAGAATGGATCGCGAACTACACCAAGGACGACGGCACACCGCCGAAACCCGAACGGCTCGCCTTCGCCATCGAAGCGACCAACGGCACAGCCACCCTGAAGGGCTCCCCGGATACGCGATTGCAGAACGTGGGCTACGCCTTCCGCAGTCCGAAGTTGCGCACCGAGCCGATCGACATGCGCGCGACCGCCGAGACCGCCACCGGCGGCAAGATCGACACCCGCGTGCAACTAGGGAAAACGATGGGTGTCGAGCTCACTGCGGCGGCGTTCCCGCTCGGGGCGCTCGCCCAGGTGCTGCCGCGAGTGGCGCCGGGCCTCGCCGTGGACGGTTCGCTCACGGCCGACCTGACCGGCAAGTGGAACCTCCCTGCTGACAAGCCGATGACACTGGCATTCGCCGGCTCGGCCAACATCGCCGACTTCGCCATCCGTGCACCATGGTTGAAGGGGGAAACGCTCGCGCTGAAATCGGTGGCGCTCTTGAAGAGCGAGATCGCCACCCTCGACACCGGCAAGATCGAAGTGAAATCGCTGCGCCTGCTGTGCGATGCCGGGGATGCGTCCGTCTCCGGCGTTTTCGATCCCGCGTTCGATCTCGACGCATTCATGAAACAAACCGGCATCGACATCGCGGCCAACGTCGACTTGGCGAAGCTGGCGACGATCTTGCCGAAGCTGTTGAGCATCCGAACAGACACCGTGATCCAGCGCGGTTCTGTCGGCTTCACCCTGAAAAGCGAGGCGGGGCCCACCGGTACAACGTGGGTTGGCGGGGTGCAAACGCGCGACATCGAAGCCCGGCGCGGCCAGCAGACCCTGATGTGGAAGTCGCCGTTGGAAGCCAACTTCCGTGGCCGTTTACGGGGCGACGGCCTGCCCGACTTCGACGATTTCAAAATCCTCTCCGAGTTCATCAGCGTCGCGGGTCGGGGTCAGCCCGAGGCTTTCTCCGCGGCCGCACGAATCGACTTGCGCAAGCTCACGGTCCAGCTCGAGCAGTTCGTCGATCTCGGCGGCATCACGATGGCGGGCGAAGGGATCGTGCGGTTGAACACCAAGTCGCTGCCGAACGCCGAAACCACCGAGATGACGGGGAGCATCGACTTTGCCCGGCTCGAAGTCCGCGACGGTACGAAGGTGCTCCTCGCCGAGCCGGAACTGCACGCCAAGCTCGACGCTGTCGGGATGGTATCGGCGAAGTCGGCCCTCCGCATCGACAGCGGCAAATTCAGCATCTATCCCAACACCGCCCGGGCGGACGTCGATCAATTGTCCGTGACGTTGACGGCGCCGATCGCCGATGTCGTGCAACTCGGCGCCGGCTCGGCCGCCGTGCGACTCGACGGCGAACTGAAAGATTGGAAGGCTCGCCTCGCGCCGCTAGTCGGTTGGCCGAAGGGGTGGGAGCTGGCCGGTCGCGGCAGCATCACCGGCACGGTGAACGTGAACGCCACGCATTTCACCGCCGACCATTTCTACCTGAACATGAAGGATATTTTCTTCGACGGCGCCGGGGTTCATTTCGAAGATTCCAAGTTGGAAGTTCTCGCGACGGCGGCCTACGACCGCAACTCGAAGGCCATCGCGCTCACCGAAGTCCAAGTCTGGACCGTGTGCGTCGGTCTCTCGTCCCCCCGGCTCGATGCGACCCGCGATGCCAAGCTCGGCTACGGCATCGCGGGGCCGGTGAAAATCCACGCCATCGTGTTGGAGCAGACTCAGCGGGCGATGAAACTCGCGAAGGATCGTAGCGGCGCCGACGTCTTACGCGGCCTCGCTAAGGGCACGGCGAACATAAATGCGAGTGCGAACAAGATCGCCTTCGACGCCGATCTGCGCGTCGATACTTTTTCCTACGGCCCCGCCGCGAAACCGACGTGGTCCGAGCCGTGGATCACGCTGAAGGGTAGTGGCCACTACGACATCGCCGCCGACGCTGCGCAGTTGCAGCCGACGAAGATCGCGCGCGATGGTTTCGCCATCGACGCTGAAGGGAGCGTCGGCAAACTCACGACCGACGTCGATCTCAACGTCACCGGGAACCTCACC
>JBBRUN010000462.1:0-4604 GCA_038247765.1 Gemmatales bacterium
CCCTCGCCCGGTTTCGAATCCGCGCCCGGCTCGCCTTCGCCCGGTTTCTTTTCGCCGGCCTTCGGCGGCTCGGCGCCGTCGGGCTTCTCGGCGTCCGGGTTGTCCTTGGCCTCACCGGCCTGCTGGTTCTTTTCGTCGATCTTGTTTTGAAGTTCCTTGGCCTTGTCTTCGACGCCTTTGTCGCCCGGCTCCGCATCCGGATTCACTTTACGCTCCGGCTTTGGCCCGTTCGGATCCATCGGCGGTTCGGCTTGGTTCTTCGGCTCGCCTTTTTGGTTCGGATCCTGCGGCGCGGCGCGCGGCTCGTTGTCTTGCTTGTTCTTTTCTTGCTGCTGGTGCTCTCGATCCTGCCGCTGGCGATCCTTCACTTGTTGATCTTGTTTCTTCACCTCGTCCGGCTTGGCCGGGGGCGCGACGAGGTTGACGACGAACTTCTTCGACTTGCCGAGTTCGTGCGGGAGCACCGTGCAGTTGTCTTTGGCTTCGAGCCAAAATTCGAGCGATTGCCCCGCTCGCAGCGCCACCGTCTTGCCGGTGTCGTCCTTCAGTTGATCGAGCTTCACCGAGTCCTTGTAGTCGACACGCGTCGGGTAGGTACCGTCCGTGGCCCGCTTGAATCCCGCGGGATTGAGGTACTGCTTGCCGGCGATCTTCGGCCCGCCAACCAAGCTGAATTGCAGCGTGGTGTTCTCGATGCCGAAGTCGTCGGTGACGACGCCATCGACTTCCAAGAGTCCGTTCGTCGCCAACGTGATCGACTCCGTCGTCGGTTTGTCGATGGACAGCAGCGGCGAATAATCGGGCAGAATCTCGATGGGGTAGGGAATCGACGACCCGCTCGATTCCCCGGCGCTGCTGGCGAAGGCGATGCGGTATTGACCGGCGCGGTCGAGCGTCTTGGCGAAGCGCAAATTCTTGTCGTCGAAGATTTGGCCTTCGACGACTTCGCCGCGCGGTTCGATGGTCATCGACCCGGCTTTCACGTCGCGGTTCGTCTGCACTTGCAACCGCACCTTGGTTCCCGGGTAGCCGCGGAGTTTCGGGTCGGTGTTCGCGGACGGTGCGATCCGCAAGTACGCCGGGTATTCGTAGTTGATCTCGAAGCCTTTCAACATCGGCTTCGTCCGCACCGTCACTCGGTGCTCGGCCGTCTCGGCGTCCCCGGCCGCGATGGCGTACCAGAAGCCGTTTTGAATCGTGCCGCGCGTCAACACCAGTTCGAAGTCGCGCAGTGTATCGGCCTTGGCGAAGGCGATTTCTTCGACGTCCGCTGCATCGGCGCTGTAGCGCACCTTCAACCGGACCTTGTCCGCGCCGGCGGCGTCGGGCACGCGACCGAACAGACGGACGGCGAAGCGGATTTGATCGCCGTCGGCGACGGTCGCGTCGAGTTCGGTCGGTTCGACCACTTCGATGGTCGTGCGGGCCGCGATGGCCGTGTTCGATTGGAACGGGTTGAAGGCCCGGCTGAGCAGCGAGCTGAACTGCGTACCTTTGAAGACGAGGAACAGCACCGCGAGCACGGCGAAGAGCACCGCGGCGGTACCGCCGAGCCAGAGGAATTTCTTGGAGCGCACGGCCGAGTCGACATCGGCGTCGCCGAATCCGGCGGCCGCGCGATCGGCGAGGGCCGACTTCACCGACGTCGCCATGTCCTGCTCTTGGAGATCGACCCAGTTGATGAGTTCGTTCTTCGATTCGGGCATGGTCGCTTCGACCTGCCTAGCGACGTAGCGCGGGTTGACGGTGCGCGTCAGCGGGCGGACGATGGCGAAGTAGGCGAGGCCGAGGATGGTGGTGAGGAAGCCGACGAAACCGAGTTGGCGCGACCACGCCGGCAGCGTCAGCCATTTGTCGAGCAGGATGGCGACGACGGCGTAGGCGAGGGTGCCGACGAGCAGCAGGGCCGCGCCGGTGAGGAGGTCGTTGAACCGGATCTTCTTGGCGACGGCGGCGATCTCGCGTTCGACTTGCGCCGTGATTTGGATCCCGGCATCCGGTTTGGCGGCGTTCAACTTGGCCATGTGCGATCCCATCCTTCGTCGGCTGACGTAGTCCCACACCACCATTATAACAGCGGTTCCCGACCACGGCGACGCGAACCGCGAGCTCGTTACCGGGCGTTACGATGGGCTAGCCGGCTCGAGGACTAATCACCGGCGATCTCACCGCCGTCACGGGTGCCGCGCGCTCTCCATACCGCCTGGGAGGTCTGGCTTGTGACGAACCGGACACTGCCGTCCATGAGCAGGGCATTCACCCCGCCGGTGTGGTAGCTCCGGGCGGTTAAGGCGGCGACGGTGGGCACAATGAGGGACGACCCCTCTTGCTGACTGGTGAAATCGATGTCGTAGGAAATCCCCCCGGTCGAATAGGGCACGCGGGTGTTCGGGGGAAAACAGGTCGTGAACGCCGTCTGGTGGGCACGGGCGTTGACCCACTCGGTATGCCCGCTGTCCGGCCGAAAGCTACCGCCGTAACCGGCCACATCGGCCGGGTTGGTGGGAGCGGCGAGCGGGGCGGGAGGCGCTCCACCGTCCCGCAAGTAGGGAGTCCAAGCCCGCACTTCGGACATGGCCAGCGTGTTGCTCAAGCCGTCCGAGATTTCGGCGAATCGCCCGGGCTGGTTCACCCGGAATGCCCCATCCCCGGCTTGACGGGTCACCGGATTGTAAACGAGCCAAGTGCCAGCATTAACCGCGTAGTTGAGGACGTAGTGCACCCGCGGACTCCCGTCCGAGTAGGTACCGTCCGGCCGTTCGGTGTCCCGCACCTCGCTCGGGCAGAGTAGCAGCGGCACCCGAAACCGCATGACGGGACGATTGAGCAGGTCGTCGTATCGCAAATCCAGCCGCGCCAAGTTCCGCAAATTCTCTTGTTCGACGTACGGCAGGAGCCGGGCGAACGCGCACCACGCGACCCCGGTGTTGGCCGTCGGGTAGTCGCCCAGAGTCGGGTACGACCCCAAGCCGGACTCGTGATTGTGAACGGCCAGCCCCCACTGTTTGAGGTTGTTCTGGCACTTGGTGCGGGCGGCGGCCTCGCGGACCTTCTGAACGGCCGGCAGCAAGAGTCCGATGAGGATCGCGATGATGGCGATCACCACCAGCAATTCGATCAGCGTGAAGCCGCGGCGTGACATCGGGTGTTCCTCAGGGCATCGATCCGTTCGGCCTGCACTGAGGAAGTTACAAGATTGGTGCTGGAACACTTGTGAAAATCGAGAGAAGGTTTTCCATCGGGTGACAGTCGGTTGTCATTGAGTGGGCAACCGGCCGACTCCGTAGAGCTGTTTGGCACCGCTTCGGTCTTTCGGGACCGACTGATGGATGCCCGCGAAAGACCATCCCGGCGCAGCCGAGTGACCATCGAGTGGGATCAGGGGGAATCGAACGGTGCCGTGAAGCGCGACGAGCGACCGGGAAGGCCGCTCAGAGATTTTCGTTTTCAATCAAGTTCGGTGGCCATGAGAGCGGTTCGGCCTAACCGCCTGCTGCTATCCGTGCCTCTCGGAGGAAGCTGTGCGCGGCTCGCTTCTTCTCCATCTCTGCCAGCCCCTCGGCGGTCCGCCCGCCGGCCCACGGGATCGTGCAAGGTATTGACAAATCGGCACCGCACTCGACCAGTACCCGCAGAGACTCGACATTGTTGACCCGCGCTGCCAGCATCAGGGCTGTCATGCGCGTGCCATCTACCTCCGCGCCTTTCACGATTAGCCTTTGAAGGACCGCCGGCGGGCAGTCATTGGCGGCAAACTTGAGCGCGGTCATGCCATCCGACTGCCGGACGTAGCTGACATCGGCTCCTGCCTCGATCAGCATCATCGCCGCAGACGCGCCCTTGGCCTTCCCTAAGTGGCAAGCATTCATGAGCGCTGTCATATCGTCCGAATCGGTCGCGTTCAGATCGGCGCCAGCGGCGATCAGATACTCCAGGCACTTCGACTGCCCGGCCAACGCGGCTGACTGCAGTGGATTGCGTCCGCTGTACTTGGCTCGTTCGTTAATGCCGACGCCGTCCTCCAGCAGCAGCTTGAGCACCTTGAGGTTTCCGGTGGCGGCGATACCGAGAGCATCCACCGCGCTTACCGCTCGAATGCCGTGGAAAGCTTCCTCACTCATGCGTTCTCCGCGCCTCCTCCCGCCGAACGACCCAGCTCAGCAGCGGCGGGCACCGGTGAGCTACGAACTCCCAGAAACGAATCATGCCCCCGCCGTCTGCTGCAGCACCTGGGGCGATAGCGGAACCCGGACCCGATAGGGGGACTATTTGGTCGGGTTCGTCACGTACAAAGGCATGAAGCGATCTTCCGTCCGGTGTTTCTTGGTGGTTCCGTCCCAAGTGTCGTGGATGTACTGCCGGTTCGCCCAGAACATGGCGTGGACTAAAGACAGCCGCCCGCCGTCGTTGATGAAGCTCGGGTTTTTCTCGATGTCGCCGCCGGCCGGGTAAAGGATGCCGCCGAGCAGTTCGGTACGGGCCGACTTGCCATTGCGAAGCTCCGTCGCGACTCCTTCCGCTTTGTAACCCATGATCCACAGGTCCGCGGCGCGGTTGTCGATCTTGAGGCCCTTGCCCATCTCGCAGTTCAAGCCGCGCAGCCA